>NZ_JBGCCT010000031.1 GCF_041260665.1 Catenulispora sp. GP43
ACGGCTTCGCGCATGGTTTGCGGGATCCGTTGGTGGCGCGGGTCAGGGGTCCCGCGTGTCGTGTCAGGGCGGCGAGGGTGTGGGCAGGTGGTCGGGTCTACTGCCACAGGCCACAGTCAAGAGCAAGGTCAAGGGCTAAAAGCGCCTCCGGCGGCGCCTGCGCGGCGAGCGGCCTCGCTCCGGGGATGGGGGGTCGCGCTGTCGGGTGGCGGTCATTGCTTGTGGTCGCCTCTGTCCCGGATTCCCCGTCGCTTCGTCGCCCGGAGGGAACCATCCCGGCCTGGGCGGTGTCAAGCCGGATCACACGCTGCTGTGGTCGTCTGCCGTGCGGCTGGACACCGCCCAGTCCGGGATGGTTGTGCAAGCACCGCCGAAGCGACGGGGAATCCGGGACAACCCCGGCCTGTGGTGTGGACGGGGTCCACTCCGTACGCACACGCGGCGGTGAGCTTGTGGGCGCCAGGTGCGGGAACCCTTCCCACAGGCGGGGTTGTCCCGGGTTCCCCGTCGCGTCGGCGGGCGTAGCCAAGCAGGCCGGGCCGGTGGTGTCAAGCCGCTGATACTCGACCACAGCAGCAGCGATCCGGCTTTACACCACCGGACCGGTCTGCTTCCGTCAGGCGACGACGCGACGGGGAACCCGGGACAAACGCGACCACAAGCAACGACCGCCGCCGGGCAGCGCAACCCCCCATCCCCCGAGCGAGGCCGCTCGCCGCGCAGGCGCCGCCGGAGGCGCTCTTGACTGTCGCAGTAGACAGCACCACACCCCCCACCGCGACCCGCCAACACGACACCAGCGACACGCTCGACACGAGCGACACCACCGAACCGGCACCGACCCACCACCGAACCGCACCACCCACAGATAAGCCAAGAGCGCCTCACATCCCGGGCCGGCCGGCCCGCAGAGCCGCGCCGGCGGCCCGGCCGGCGTCGCGCAGGGTCTGGGCCAGACGGTCGAGGTTGTGCGCCGGGTCGGTGATCACGCACAGGGCCGCCATCGGCGTTCCGGGGGCTCCGTGCAGCGGCACCGCGGCGCAGCAGATCCCTGACACGACTTCCTCGCGGTCGAAGGCGACGCCGCGGGCCCGGATCGCGGCGGCTTCCCGGCGCCAGGAGGCCGGAACCAGGTCCGGCGCCGGCGCATCCGTGGCGCGGCCGACGAAATCGCCGCCGACGCGGGCTCGCTCGGCGTGTCCGGCCACCAACGCCTTCCCCGAAGCCGTCATCCACGGCCACATACCCCCGCTGTCCAACGGGACCGCCAGCCCATCGCGCCCCGGGACACAGTCGACGATCATGTCCGCACCCTCACGCAGAACGTTGACCGTCACCGTCACCCCGGTCGCCGCCGCCAGCCGCCGCATCGGCTCCCGCACCGCCGCCCGCAGGGCCCGGTAGGGCTGCCAGGAGTGCCCCAGCTGGAACACCCGCGCCCCGATCCGGTAGCCGCCCCGGCTGCGTTCCACCGCACCGAGGCTGCTCAGCTGCTCGAGCAGCCGGTGCGCCGTCGTCTTCGGCAGCCCGCAGTCCGCGGCCAGCCGGGTCACACCCGCCGCGCCGGCCTGCTCCAGCGCGCCGAGCAAGGCGAACGCGCTCTCCAGCACTCCGCGTCCGCCGCCCTGGGGCGCGGACACGGGATCGGTAATCGTAGAGGACATCTATCAAAGGTCTGCGATACTGGTCGATCGGATGTTGCCGGGGCTGCACACCGGTATGGCCCGTACTGCACGGGTGAACCGTTCACAGGAACGGTCCGTTTCCACGGATGGGGGGCCGCCGAAGGGCGGCGGCCGGGGGAAAAGGCAGGAAAAGCGCATGCCACAGCGCTGGTCGACGATGGACGTGCCCAGATCCGCGCAGTTCGCGCGCTGGCGCGAGCTGATCTGCGAGGCCTTCCTCGCCCTGACACCGGAATCGGACCTGCGCGACGGGTTCGCCGGGACGGTGGCCCAGCGCCAGCTGGCCGAGCTGAGCATCGCCCGCATCACCTCGCAGCGGCAGCGCGTGCGGCGCACGGACCGCGACATCGACCGCTCGGCGTATCAGGGTTATTACGTAAACCTGCAAGTGCGCGGCAGCAGCCTGATGACCCAGGACGGCCGCTCGACGGTCCTGCGTCCCGGCGACATCGCGATCGTGGACACCACCCGGCCCTTCGCCTTCGGCTTCCAGGACGACTTCCAGCAGCTCTCGCTGTTCGCGCCGAAACCGCTGCTGACGCTCGGATCGGCCGCCGACGCCGCCACTGCCTCCGCTGCCGCGACCGCCGCCGTCACCACCGCCACCCGCGTGGGCACCGCCGCCGGCCCCGGAGCCGCCGTCCGCCACGCCCTGCTCAGCCTCACCCACGACGGCCTCTCCGAGGACACCGCGGCCCGGCTGGCCGCCCACGCCTGCGGCATCCTGGCCATAGCCCTGGACCAGCGCGCCGAACCACACCCGCGATCCACCCCGCTGCGCCAAGACCGCCTGCACGCGGCAGCCCTGGCCGACATCGACGAACACCTCACCGACGCGGACCTGTCGGCATCCGCCGTCGCCACCCGCCTCGGCGTCTCGGTCCGGCTGCTCTACGCGGTGTTCGCCGGACGCCGGCACAGCTTCGCCGGCGAAGTGCGCCGGCGCCGGCTGGACCACGCCTGGCGCGACCTGCAGGACCCCGTCCACGCGCACCTGTGCGTCATCGACGTGGCCGTGGCGGCCGGCTTCGCCGACGTCACCAGCTTCCACCGGGCGTTCCGCCGGGAATACGGGCGGACGCCGGCGCAGGTGCGCAAGAGCGCGTTGGGGGCTTAGAGGGAGCGCGGATTGGTGGCCGGGCGGAAAAGTCGCCGGAGCTCCGAGCCTGGCCGCACCGGTGCCTTGCCGTGCGCTGCGCTTACGGCAAGCCAAGAACCCACAGCCAACACCGGGCTGAGGGTCCTTGTCCGGCACGCCCAGCCTCGTTCCCGACGAGTTTTCCGTGCGCTGCGGCGGCGCTGCCGCCTCGCCAGACCGGCCACCAATCCGCGCACCCTCTTAGCCGATTCAGCCGACTCGACCAGTTCGAACCACCGCGGTGACCAGGCTGGACGAGATGTGGGCCCGCTCCGGATCGGAGGCGATGAAGAGCGTCTCGACACCGGCCAGCTCGCGGTTCATGTGCGCCATCGGCACCTCGTGCTCCAGGTCCCGGCCGTCACGCACACCCCGGACGACGACGTCGATCCCGGCGTCCCGGCAGTAGTCGACCAGCAGTCCGCCGCTGTGGAAGTCGACCGTCACGTTGCCCAAGCCGGCCGCCGCCGCGCGCAGGCGCTCCAGACGCTCGGCGACGAGGAGGCGGCCGGCCTTGCTCGCGTTGACCATCGCGCAGACGACGACCTCGTCGAACAGGAGCGCGGCACGGCGGATGACGTCCTGGTGCCCTTCGGTGACCGGGTCGAAGGATCCTGGGAAGAGGGCTCGCATGCTCGGCAGACTAGACGGTCGCGCTGCCGGAGGCGGGTGAGGGGTGGGGAGGGGGTCGGGCTACGGGACGTCATCTGACTGATGTGGGCGGCGCGGCGGCTGTCGGACAGTGGGAGGGCACAGGTGAATCCACGAAAGGCCCGTCATGACCACTGATTCCCGCACCGAATCCCGGACCGAATCCCGCACTGACCTGGCGCTCGTCCTCGAGGCCGCGCCCTGGGCGCTCGCGGCGATGATCGGCACCATGCGCGACGCCGCCTCGGCGCCGCTGACCCGGGTGCTCGCCGACCATCCGCGGCGGACGGCGGTGTTGGAGGCCGCCGGGCTGGTGCGGCGCGACGGGGACTCGGTCGTGGTGGACCCGGTGCTGGACGTCGCCGACTCCGCGACCGCGCACAGCGCCGTCGCCGCACGTCTCAGCGCCCTGCGCCAGGCCGCGTCCGCCGCGTCCGCCGACCAGAGCACCAGCGGCGCGCCGGCCTGGGCACGTCACGACGACGACGTGCTGCTGAACCAGGGCCGCGCCTCCGCCGCCACCGGCCGCGGACTCGCCACCCGGATCGTCCCGGCGCTGTCCGGTCTGGCCGAGCGCCTGGCCGCCCCCGGGAGCCGGGTACTGGACGTCGGCACCGGCGTCGCGGCCCTGGCACTGGCCGTGGCCGAGGCGTTCCCGGCGACCGAGGTCGTGGGCATCGACGTCCTGCAGCGGGTCCTGGACCTGGCCCGGACCGAGCTGGCCGGGGCGGACCCGGCCACCGCGGCCCGGATCACGCTGCGGCTGCAGGACGTCGGCGCCCTGGCGGAGCAGGACGCCTACGACCTCATCTGGCTGCCGGTCCCGTTCCTGTCGGACGCGGCACTGAAGTCGGCGATACCGCGCATCCTGACCGCACTGCGCCCCGGCGGATGGCTGGTCGCCGGCACGAACCCGGCCTCGGACCACCCGCTGCGCCGCGCCGTCGACGCCTGGACCGCGGACCTGAACGGCGGCAACGGCTCGGACACCGACGCCGTCGGGCACGCGCTGAAAGCAGCCGGGTTCGGCGACGAGCGGGGGTTCCCGACGGTGCCGGGCGGCCCCGTGCTGATCGCTGCGCGGCGCGGCTACTGAGGAGCGCGGCGGCGACACACACCGGCGACCGCCGACCCGATCTCAGCCCTTGCTCACGCCCCCGCCCCCGCCCCCGCCCGCAGCCAACACCGCCTCCGCCTTGTCCCGAACCGCCGCGAGCTTCGCAGATTCCTGCCGCAACTGCGCGGCATCGGCGCCGATGTACTGCTTCTGCAACGCCGACTCGGCACCGAACCAGATCCCGATCAGGTTCGTCCGGCTCTTGCAGCTCACGTCGGCGACCGCGATCCTGCGGTCCACGGCGTCGCCGGCGGTCGCGCCGAGCTGCTGCGTGATCAGCGAGGCCTTGAGCGGGTCGGGGGCCTGGTAACCGCTCTGCCGCATGCAGTCCGACCACATGCCGATGGCGGTCTTCACCGCGGGCAGTGCCGCCGAGGCGTCCAGGCTCTGCTGGTCCAGCTTGTTCACCAGCATGTCGTTCGCGGGGTCGGTGAGTTGCTGGTCCGCCTCGCCGGCGCAGCCACCCGCCGGGATCGGCCTGCCCTGGTACGTGCCGGGGTCGGCGGTCGGCGGGGTCGCGGGGTTGGCGGCGCCGGTGAGGACGAGGTACTCCTGCTGGGACATCGCGGGGTCGGGCGGCGGGGTGTTCGTGAAGGCGGGGATGGCGTAGCCGTACTGCGCCGCCTGGGTCGGGTCGGACAGGCCGTAGCGGCGGGCCATGTTCGAGGCGTCGTAGCTGATCGTGTCGGTGGTGGTGGCCGGCTGGTAGATGAAGCCGTATCCGCGCATGCAGGTGCTCTCGATCGAGAACTTGGCCTTGAGGATCTCCGTGTACACCGGCAGCGTCTCCTCGTAGGCCTCCAGCGGCAGGCTCAGGCCGCGCGTCAGGCCGGCGACCGGGACGGCCGGTGGTGTGGACGGTGGTATGGACGGTGCGGCGGCGGTCGAGGTGCCGCCTGAAGCGGAGCAGCCGGCGGTCGTGCCGACCGTCACTGCCGCGACAGCGATGGTCACGAACATTCCAGCTCTTTTCATGGCGGCACCTCTACCTGTGCTTGTCTTGCCGTGACCTACTACGACTCGGAGATGGACGCCTCGTTGTTGTCGAGGTAGGCGTTCAGGTTCCCGTGGGTACTGGGGCCGAACGTCTGTGTGTGCCCGGTGTAGTTCGGCGACACGTACAGCGTGTAGGAGTGCGTCGTCGAGGAGTTCCAGACGCTCCCGACGTTGTTCCTGATCCCCTGGTTGTCACCGTCCGGCGGGATGCCGGCCATGTCCCAGAACTCGTAGTCGGTGTAGTACTGCAGGATCAGCGTCGAGCCCTCGTATGCGTAGGTCGGCTCGGCCGAGAGGTTGCTGACGTCCCCGACCAGGTCGGCGCTCGTCCCGCCGAAGTTCGAGTGGTAGAAGAGCTGCAGGCCGCCGTTGCAGTAGTAGGCCGCCGTGTACCACTGGTTGAAGGTGATGCCGCAGTTGTTGTTCGTGTAGTACGTCGGGACGGCGAACGCCGAGGTCGTCCCGGCGATGGTCGCGGCGGCGGTGAGCGCGCCGACCATCAGAGCCTTGCTTCTCTTGCGCATAGCGAACCTCCTCAGTTCTGGAATTCCAGGCACATCCAGGTCCGCGGCCCCACGACGCTGTCCGCCGGGCCGCACGCGGGGTTCCACAGCTTGCTCTTCTGGAACGAGGTCACCGCGGACTGCGTCTGCGGCCCGAACTGGCCGTCGACCCCGATGTTGTAGGCGCTGTACACCAGCAGCTTCTGCGCGAACGCCACGCAGTCGCCGGTCGACCCGTACTGCACCTGCTCGGTCGGGATGACGATGGTGCCGCCGCCGGGGGTGGGCCAGGTCCGCTGGCCGTGCGACTCGCACAGCTGCTGGAGCTGCGGCAGGGACATGGAGCCGTAGCTGTTGGCGCTGGCCTGCTCGGCGGTGGCCAGGCCGGCGCCGGCGGCGAGCAGCGTGGCGGCCGCGGCGGTGCCCAGGCGGGCGATGCGGGTTGTGCTCTTCATAGTCGTGCCTTTCGTCGGGGTTACTTGAGCAGGGCGTTGGCGTTACTTGAGCAGGGCATTGAGCTGCGCGGCCTCGGCCGCGTGGCCCGGCGCCATCGGATGGAAGCTGCTCGCCAGATAGCCGGCGACGATTCCGTTGATCCAGGGGGTGGGACTGCACACCTCGTTCGAGGCGAACGTCGAGCGGACGTCCATGAAGGAGATGTTCAGACCCGCGTTGGCCTGCTTGGTCGCGGTCACCGCGGTGGAGACCGAGGTCGCCAGGGCGTCGGACATCTGGTTCAGCCAGGCCGTCGCGGCCGGCGAGATGTTCTGGCAGCCCCGGGAGTTCGCGGGGAACAGGTGGGGGTAGCCGACCACGACGATCCGCGCCTTGGGGGCCGCCTGGTGGACGGCCGTGTACACCTCCTGCAGATGGCTCTGCAGGGCGCTGATGATCTTCGGCTCGTAGGTGGTCAGCGGCTGCGGATCGACGGTGCCGTCGTGGGTCAGGTAGTACGTGGGCGACACGCAGTCGTTCGTCGTGGACAGGGTGCAGCCCTCCACCACGTCGGAGAAGCGCGCGTCGTTGCCGCCGATGGACAGGGTCACCAGCGTCGTGTCCTGGTCCAGGAAGCCGTTGTCGTCGATCTGCAACGGCTCGCCCCACTGGAAGTAGGAGCTGTTCCAGTCCGCGTTCCAGTTGTCGGGGTTGCCCACCGCCTGTTGGGTGACGGCGGTCGTCTCGGCACCGCTGCAGGCGATGAAGGCGAAGTCATCGCCCCCGTTCGCGGCCGCCGTCGCCTCGATGCTCTTGCTCTGCCCGGGCATGACGACCTGGTAGGGGTACGCCTGGGGCGAGCGGTGGCACCCGTCGCCGTCCTGCGCCGAGTCCGCCTCGTAGGGGCTGATGCTCTCCCCGGAGGTGTAGGAGTCCCCCATCGCCACGTAGCGCACCGTGGAGGCCACGGTCGGGATGAAGGCCACGGCGTCGAAGGAGATGTCGCCGCCGTCCTGGTTGACGCCCTGGGCCTGCAGCGTCGGGCTGGAGTTGCTCAGCGAGACCGAGGCCCCGGCGGACAGGTCGAAGCTGCCGAGGTCGACCCAGGTGTTCTGGTTCCAGTGCTGGCTGATGATGCGGTGCCGGGTCTGGCCGTTGCCCAGGTTGATCTGATAATCCGCCTCCTCGGTGTTACCTCCGTTGCTGGGAACGTGCACCTTGATGCGGGTCCAGCCGGTGGTCGTGGAGGGCGGGGTCCAGGTCCCGGTCACCTCGGTGGTGTCGCCGGTGTGGGTGAACCACAGGTGCCCGCCGAATCCCACGCCGACCTGGTGGAAGTCGATCTTCCCCGGGTAGTCCACGCACGGTGAGACGCACCCCGGGACCGGGAGGTAGGTGAAGTCGACGCCGAAGCTTCCCTGGTCCTTCCACGTCTGCGTGCACTGCCCGACCGGGCTGGCCACGGTGGTGTCGTCGACGATGACCGCGTTCGACGGCAGGGCGCTGGTACTGCAATCCGGCGGGTAGATGTCGGTGCCGGTCGGCACCGCGCTGCTGGTGCCGTACTCGTACTGGGCCGTGCCGCACTGCTGCGCGCAGTTCTGGGCCCAGGTCGCCGCCGAGTGCCACCAGCAGTAGCCGTTCGGCGCCTGGCAGAGGCCTGCGGTATTGGCCTTGCCGTTGACGTCCGCGGCGGCGTCCGGGGTGCACTTGTCGCCGGCCGTGGAGCAGAACTCCATCGACGGCGCGTACAACGGCGCCACGCTGTGTGCGTTGTACGCGGCCAGGTACGCCGGTCCCCAGACCCCCTTGGCGTAGTCGTAACGCGGCACCGGCGAGTAGGCCCAGCCCATCACCAGTTCCTGGTACGGCCAGTGGTTGGGCACCTTGGTGTCGGCCGCGCTGTTGCTGAAGATGCCGCGGTCGGACGGGTAGCGCGGGTTGGCCGGGTTGTTGAACCAGCCCAGGCCCCAGTCCCCCTGGCCGTCGGTGCACGTCGGGCTCGGCGTGCAGCCGGTGGTGTCGCCGTGCTTGGCGTCCGGCTCCACACCGGTGTTGTAGGCCCAGACCGCCAGGTACCAGTTCTCGACGTACTGCGGGTCGGCGGTGTTGGCCAGGATGCCGGCCGCCTTGAGCTGGTTCCAGGAGTCGATGAGCATGTTCAGCGAGGCCGCGATGTTCGAGGCGTAGTCGGTGGCGATCGCCTGCTGCTGCTCGGCGGTGGTGTAGCCGGCGATGTCGCCGTCGGCCACCGGCGTGCCGGCCGGTGTCGACATGGCCATGCCGGTGGTGACCTGGCCGACGCCGTAGCCGCAGTCCGCCGAGGTCCACGAGGAGCCGGCGGGCTGGGTGGTGCCGGAGCTGTCGGTGAAGGAGTAGCCGTAGAAGCCGCCCTGGTTGAAATTGCCGTCGACGGCGTCGACCGCGTGCGGGCTGGCCTGCAGCGTGTTCGACTCCTGAGCCAGCACGCCGAGCAGCACCTGGACCGGGACGGTGCCGCCGCCGCTGAGCTTTTGGAGCGGGAACATGCCCTGCGGGGTCCAGCTCACCTTCATGCCCGAGCCCTCCCAGTTCGGCGGGCGCGACTGGGTGAGCCGGCCCTGCACGGCCAGGTCCGCGGCCCACTCGACCTGGGCCGCGGTGGCCTGGTAGGTCTCGATCGTGGGATCGTTGCGGGCCACGGAGCAGGCCCGGTCGGGGTCGACGGTCTCGGTGGCGGGATTGGTGGCCGCGGACACGTTGGTCACAGCCGCCTTCGTGGCTGCCGGCTTCGCCGCACCGCCGATCGCGGAAAGGATCGGCGAGGGCGCGCTGCCCTGCGACGGCTGAAGCGCGTGCGGGGCGACGGTGAACGAGACCACGTGGCTGTTCGCGGACACCACGGACTGGATCTCGATCTGGCCGTCCGGTGCACGTCCGGCCGCCGAGGACAAGCCGGGCTGGGTCGCGGTGCGGCTCGCGGAGCCGGTCACGACCAGCTGACCGGTGGTCGAGGGCTCGGCCTCGACGCCGGCGTCCGCCAGCCGCGACCAGCCCGCGCCGGCCCGCTCGGTGGCGACGGCGGCCGCGTCCGGGCCCAGGACGAACACGTGCCCCGCGGTGCCGTCCAGGCGCAGTCGGCTCGGCGCGCCGTGCCCGAGCACGGTCGGGGAACCGCCGGACCAGCGCTTGATCTGGTAGTCGGAGGACGAGACCGGAACCTCGTAGGCCAGACCGCCGCCGGCATCGGGGTACAGGCGCAGCGGCACACCGGCCTCGGTGCTGAGTGTGTGGCGCGCGCCCTTGGCGTCCAGGGCGACGACCTGGTCGCCGGCCACGGCAGCGATGCCGGTGCCGGTGCCGCTGGTGCCAGTGCCGCCGCTGCCGCTGCTGGTGCCGGCGCTGGTGCTGGTGCTGGTGCTAATACCGAGCGGGACCGCCGAGGTCAGCTGCCCGGGCTGCGCCTGCCGCTCGACGATCGCGCCGGTGGCCGCGTCGACCAGCTCCAGGTGCGTGGTCGCGCCCGCGGAGGTGGTCTGCAGGTCGGAGACCACGAAGGTGTCGCCGGTTCCGCAGCCGGGGTCGTAGTAGGCCAGCGAGGCGTGCAGGTCCAGCTTGCGCACCGCTCCGCTGCGCAGGTCGACGATGGCGACGAACGCCCCGGCATCGCCGACGTCCCCGTGGTTGGTCAGCTCGCGCGGGGCGTAGACGACGGCGGCGTAGTTCCCGGATCCGGTGACGCAGTCCTGGCCGATCCACTGGGCCGAGTCGAATCCGGGCTCGGACAGGGTCGCGGCGGTCCGCCACTGGTACGCCGCGGCCGAGTCGGCGACCAGGACGTTCAGGCCGTCGGCGGTCCCGACCGCGGTCACCGCGCGGTCGGTGGAGGTGCGCCAGGTGCCGGGCAAGGTGTGGTCGGGGTCTGCGACCCGGGAGGTAGTACTGGAGGCAGGTGCAAGTGCGGCCGGCTGGGCCGCCGCCTGCGCGCTCGGCACGGCGCCGGCGCCGACGGTCAGCGTCGCCCCGGCGATCGCCACCGCGGTGGCGGCGGAGAGCATCGAGGCTCTTCGAGATCTTCGACTGGTTCTCAAGCGGTTCACCAGGATGCTCCAGGTACCTTGATAGGAGGGGGTATGCAGAGCTGAGCGCGCATGCGCGACTATGGCGGCGCGGGATAACACGGAGCTCATACCGGCCTAACAAGGCGGCCTGACGTCGGAGGACTTCGCGCACACGAGATCGCGGCCCGCCACCGAGGTGGTGGCGGGCCGCGATCTGCTTGTCAGAGCTCGGGCTTCACCCGTCGGTGCTGAGGAACGCCTGCGTGTTGCCCAAGGCGAACAGCGTGGCGGCCGGCGCCGCGGACAGCTCCGTCACCACCCCGCTCACGCTCGGCACGGCGACGTAGCTCCACGCCGTCCCGTCCCAGTGCTGGAACGCCGGGACGGCGGTGCCGGGCTGGAACCCCAGGGCCCAGGCGTCGGTCGGCGACAGCGCCGCGACGCTGGACAGGCCCTGCGGCGTGGTGGTGCCGGCCGGTGCCGGAACCAGGCTCCACGCGGTGCCGTCCCAGTGCTCGACCAGCTGGTTGTGCGGCGCGTGCCGGCCGAAGCCGGTGGTGCCGCCGACGGCCCAGACGTCGTGTGCCGAGGTGGCCGCGAGGGAGTCGACGGCGACGGTGTTGACGTCCTGGCCGTTGAGCACGGCCAGCGGCGGGGTCGGGACCACGCTCCAGGCCGAGCCGTTCCAGTGCTCGATGACGGCGGTCTGCACGCCGGAGTTGGACGCGGCCCACACGTCGGAGGCGGAGTTCGCGACGACGGCGTTGCAGGAGGGGATGCTGTGCTGGATCCCGTTGGAGGTGTAGGAGTCGGGGTTGGGCACGATGCTCCAGGCCGTGCCGTTGAAGTGCTCGATCAGGCCCACGAAGCCGCCGGCGGCGGAGTCGAAGTGCTCGCCGACCGCCCAGACGTCGGTGGCGGACACCGCGACGACCGCGTTCAGGGTCTCGGAGCTGCTGGTGGCCGAGGTTCCGCCGGGCACCCGGGTCCAGCGGGTGCCGTTCCACTGCTCGAGCAGCGCCGTGGTGGTGCCGGTGCTGGTCTGGCTGTAGCCGACCGCCCAGGCGTCGGTCGGCGAGACGTTCGCGACGCCGTTCAGGACGTCGGCGTTTCCGGTCGGGCTGGGCGTCGGCGTGACCTGCCACGTGCTGCCGTTCCAGTGCTCGGCCAGCGTGGCGATGACCGTGTTCGCGTTGAGGTAGTCCACGCCGACGGCCCAGGCGTCAGAGGCGGATCTCGCCGATACCGCCATCAGGTTCACAGTGCCGGTGGTCACCGGCGGTATCGCGGTGAACGTCGTGTCCGCTCCTGCCGCCTGCGCCGTCGCGGGGCTCCACGCCAGCACCGCGGCGATGCCGAACCCTGCGACGGACGCCGCTAGGGCACCAAGCCTTCTCATCACGGGCGATCCTCCGATCGATCAGATGCCTCCTGCGCCGTCCCACGCGGACGGCGCCCCGGCGCATCCGACACGCTGCGGCGGCGGACCCGGTTCGGCGTGATCAGGCCGGCGGACGGCTTTGGCGGGAAAGCATGGTTCGCAGCGCTTCCACGACGAGCTTGTGGTCCTCGACCTGCGGCAGCCCGGAGACGGTGACGGTCCCGATGACGCCGGCGCCGGCCACGGTGACGGGGAAGGCGCCGCCGTGCGCGGCAAAGGTGTCGCGTGGCAGGCCGGAGGACTCCTCGAAGGTGGTCCCCCGGTCGCGGTGGCGCTGGCCGACCAGCAGCGAGCTGTGGCCGAAGCGGCGCACGACGTTGTTCTTGCGCTCCACCCAGGAGTCGTTGTCCGGGCTGGTCCCGGGCCGGGCGTGGTGGAACAGCTGCTGGTCGCCCCGGCGGATGTCGACGGCGACCGGCAGGCCGCGCTCGCGGGCCAGCTCGACCAGCAGCGAGCCCAGGGTCCAGGCGTCGTCGTGGGTGAAGGCGCCGAAGACCAGCTCTTCTTCTTGGGCGAGCAGTTCCTCGCTCGTGATGGGTTCGCTCACGGGCCGAGTTAATCAACACTGTTGAGAAACAGTCAACCCGCGACGGGCTCCTCCAGCCGGGCCGGGCTGCCGGGCAGCCAGACGCTGAGCAGCGCGCCGCCGCCGGGCGCCCGGGCCGCGGCGACCCGGCCGCCGTGGTTGGTGGCGATGTGCTGCACGATGGCCAGGCCCAGTCCCGAGCCCGGCGTGGACCGGGCCTCCGGCGAGCGGTAGAAGCGTTCGAAGACGTGGGTGAGGTCTTCCTCGGCGATGCCCGGGCCCTGGTCGGCGACCTGGATCTGGCCGTCGGCCAGGGTCACGGTGACGATGCCGGCCTCCGGGGAGAACTTCGTCGCGTTGTCGAGCAGGTTGGTCACCAGGCGTTCCAGCCCGGCGGCGTCGCCTCGCAGATACCAGTGCTCCAGGCGCAGGTCGTAGGTGAGTCTGGGTGCGCGGCGCTGCACGCGCTCGGCGGCACGCTCGACCACGTTCAGCAGGTCCACCTGCTCGACCGTCTGCGAGGGGTGCTCGTCGCGGGAGAGCTCGACGAGGTCCGCGATGAGCATCGAGAGCTCGTCCATCTGCGCCCGCACGTCGTTCATCAGGGCCACCCGTTCCTCGGCGGGCAGGCGGCTGTCATCGGATCCGGCCGAGACCTGGGCGAGCAGGTCGAGGTTGGTGCGGATGGAGGTCAGCGGGGTGCGCAGTTCGTGTCCGGCGTCGGCGACGAGGCGCTTCTGGTGCTCCCGCGAGCGCGCGAGCGCCTCGAGCATGGCGTTGAAGGCGCGGGTCAGCTGCGCGATCTCGTCGTCGCCGGTGACCGGCAGGTGCGCGAGGTCGCCGGTGCGGGCTATGTACTCGGTCGCGTGCGACAGCCTGGCGATCGGCCGCAGCGCGGCGCGCCCGATCGCCAGGCCGGCGAGGGCGGCCAGGGCGATGCCGAGCAGGCCGACCACGATCGAGATCGTGGCGATCGTGTTCAGGGCCGACTCGGTCTGGGCCAGCGGGAGGGAGAAGACGAGCGCCGAGGGCCCGGTGCCGTCCTGGGAGCCGTCGTCGTAGATGTTGGGGATGGCGTAGACGCGGTAGTCCACACCGTTGTAGTCCAGGGTCCGCAGCGAGGCGCCGCTCTGCTGGGCGGCCACGGCGATCTCGGGGGCGCCGAAGGGGGCCCACACCTGGTAGGTGGCCAGGATCTGCCCCGGTTGGTCCTGCGGTCCCATGCGCTGGAGCTCGAGGTTCTGCGGACGGTGCGCGGTCCCGTCGGCGTAGACCAGGGTCTCCTGGTAGCCGGAACTGGCCAGCAGGGTCCTGGCCTGGTCCAGATAGGCCGGCGTGAACATCTCCAGCGGCCCGGCGGTGAAGACGGTCGCGCGCTGCTCCAGCTGGCGATCCATCCGGTTCATGATCGTCTTGCTGATCGCCAGATAGCTGACCAGCGCCCCGAGGGCCACCGACAGCCCCACCGCCGCCACGACCAGAAGGGTGATCCGGGATCTGAACGAGCGCCGAGCGAGCCAACCGCCATGCCTGTGCATGCGCAGATCTTGGGGCTCCGCGCTGAGAGAGGGCTGAGATCGGGCCGAAAGGAGGGTGAGGAGTACGGGGTTTGACTTCGCGCGAGTCGGCTAAAGGGCTCCTCATGCCCGACACGATCACCGACAATCCCCTCGTCCACGACCTCTACCACCTCCCGGCCCCGGTTCTGACGGCCTATCTGAACCCGCCGTCCTCCAGGCCCGGCGTCGACGACACGGATCTGCGGCTGCGGTCGCTGGTGGCGGACCTGCGCTCGGCCGGCGCGTCGTCCGACGCCCTGGAGGCGCTGGCCAGCGTGCTCGGGACGCTGGAGCCCGGCCGGCCGCCGGCTGCGGCCTTCGTCGGCACCGACGGACAGACCCGCATGTTCCCGCTGCCCGGGGCCGAGGTCGGCGACCAGGCGTACTGCGCGGCGGTGCCGCGGGTGCTGCCGATGCTGGCCTGGCGGCAGCTGCATCCGGCGTTCGCGACCGTCATGCTCGACCGGGCAGGGGCCGAGCTCGTGGTGCAGCCGGCCGGGGGCGCGAGGGCGCTGCGGGCCGAGGTCGCCGGGCCCGACAACGTGATCGGGCGCGACGCCCCGGGCGGGGCGTCGCGGTCGCGGTACCAGAACCGTGCCGAGAGCTCCTGGCAGCACAACGCGGGACGGGCCGCCGAGGTCGTCGCCGACGCGCTGGCCGCCGCGGAGGCCGACCTGCTGATCGTCGGCGGCGATGTCCGGGCCGAACAGTACTTCCTGGACCGGTTGCCGGCGCGGTTGCGCTCCGAGGTCACGATCAAGACCATCCCCGGCGGCCGAAGTCGCGACGGGTCCCGGCACCGTCGCGGGGACGAGGTCGAGGCGGTGGTGCAGGAGTACGTGGACGAAGAGGCCCTGCGCACGCTCAGCCGCGTCCAGGACCGCTCCGGCCCCGGCGGCCTGGGCGTGCAGGGCCCGGCCGCGACGATCCACGCGCTGGCCCGGGCGCAGGTCGAGGTGCTGCTGCTGGCGCAGGCCGGGCTCGGGCAGGGATCCATGGCCGAGGCCGGAGCGGGGGCTGATCCGGGCACCGCGTGGTTCGGCCCGCGGCCCACCGACATCTCCGAACACCGCACCGGCGTCCTCGTCCCGGGCGGGAAGCCCAGCCATGCACGCCTGGACGAGGTGTTGGCCCGCGCGGCGGTCCTCACCGACGCCGACATCCGCATCCTGCCTCCGGGGCTGCCCGAGGCGCCGCCGCACGGGGTCGGCGCGCTGTGCCGGTTCGCGGTGTCCTGACAGTCAGTGTCTTGACAGTCGGCGTCTTGACAGTCGGTGTCCTGACAGTCAGGGCCCGTTGCTCACACGGCGGCTGCGGCCCGTTGCTCACACGGCGGCGGCCTCCAGGGCCCGGCGTGCCAGCTCGGCGCCGTAGTCGGTCCACTCCCCCTGGCCCCAGTACCGGTAGCAGCTGGTCTGGCTGGCCAGCAGGTGGAACAGCGCGCGCCGGTAGCGGGGGTCGTCCGTGGGCACATCCTGGGCGAGCATCCGCGCGTGGAACTCGGCGCTGGCGCGCTCCATGGGGATCAGGACGTTGTCGTAGCCGCGGACCCAGGAGACGTCGGCGGTCCAGCTACCGCCGTCCATGCTGGCTTCGCGTTGCAGGGGCCGTATCGCCGGCAGCGCGTCGGGGGCGATCCCGAGGGCGTGCAGGGCCTGTAGATACTCGGTCACGTTGACGGGCCGCACGGTGGTTCCCGAGCTCTCGCGCATCACTTCCAGGTACTTGTCCGGGAACTCGTTCATCATCACGCCGCCGTTCTCGCCATCGGCGATCTGGGTGACCAGCGGCGGTACGGTCTGGCCTGCCAGTGTGCGGCGGGACAGGGACTTCGCCTCGTAGTAGGGCTGCATCTGGCCGACGAGTTTGGTGTCGCTGCCCTGCGTCTTGACGATCGCGGTGATGGAGGCGCTCTGGCCCCGGGAGTTGGTGCACACAAGCCGGCGCGGGATGTAGGGATCCGACAGTTCGCTCCCGTCGAGCTCCTCGACGGTGTGTTCCTGGACGAGCACCCATTCGTAGCCGCAGTCCAGAAGGGTTCGCACGAATTCGTAGGCGACGTCGGGGTGGTTCGGGAGGGCCATCTCGGGCGGGGAGAACCCACGGACCCGGGACAGCGCCTCGAGTCCGAACAGGCCTGCGAAGTGGTGCTGCCAGGCCTGGACGTGCAGCCGGAAGTCCTGGACCGGGGTGGACGGGGCCACCGCGTGGCCCCAGGTGGTGCCGAGCCATTCGACGGCCTCGCGGGCCTGCGGGTCGGTGGCCAGGTAGCGGAGGTCGTCGAGCACGTCGTCCAGGTGCATCTGGCGCAGTCCGTGCAGCAGGGTGCCGGAGTAATCGAGCATCACCCGCGGCCGGCGACCCTCGTCGAGCAACTGCCGGACGAACTCCGCCATCCGGCGGTAGCACCAGGCGAAGGTCGGGGCGTTGTGGTTGTCGCCGATGTCCTGATGGTCGGTCATCCAGGCCAGGTTGCCGATGAGGGGGGCCTCGGTGAGCGGGCCGTCGGCGGGGCGCAGCGGTTGGTGCATGTGCAGGGCGACGGCGAACGCGGCGTCGATGTGCTCGAGGTCCGGCGGGTCGGCGAACCCCAGTCGGGGCCGGGCCTCGGCGCGGATTCGGCGGATCAGGTCCTCGCTGCCGCTCAGGTTCGGGAGTCCGTCGACGTACTCGGGGATGGCGTCGGGCTCGCGGGGTCCGACGTAACTCGGGACTTCGTTCATGCGCGGGCCTCCGTCGGCCTACTTGTGCCGGATGTGCTCGTAGATGTCGAGGTAGTGGTCGGCGGGACGGTGCCAGGAATGGTCGGCGCGCATGCCGTTGAGCATCAGGGAGCGGAAGTCCTCCGGGTAGTCGGTCCAAAGCCCGAACGCCCGCTGCAGCGCACTGTCGATCGCCTGGTTGTCGGTGTGCTGGAACACGTATCCGTTGCGCCGGTCGTCGGCGTGCTCCCCGTGGTCCCGGTCGAAGACGGTGTCGCGCATCCCGCCGGTGGCACGGACCACCGGCACGGTCCCGTAGCGCATCGCCATCAGCGGTATCAGTCCGCAGGGCTCGAACAGGCTGGGCACCACCAGCAGGTCGGCCCCGGCTAGAACCAGGTGCGCCAGTTCCTCCTGGTAGGACAGCTCCAGATGGGAGTCCGGATTGTTGTTCAGGTGGTCCTTCAGGTGCTGGAAGTGGCCGTTGATGCCGTTGTGCTTCTGCTCCTGGCCCATGAGCACGAACTGGCCGCCGGCGGCCAGGGTCCGGAACAGCGCGTGGTGAACCAGGTGCATGCCCTTCTGCTCGTCCACCCGGCCGACGTAGGCGACCAGCGGGCTCCAGGACTTGCGCAGCATGAAGCGTTCGCGCAGCGCCTCCTTGTTCAAGTACTTGCGCTCGATGGTCGAGGCCGAATACGGCGCCGGGATGTAGGGGTCGGTCTCGGGGTTCCACACGTCGTAGTCGACGCCGTTGAGGACCCCGCCGAACTTGTCCTGGTACCGGTGCAGGGTGTGGCCCAGGCCGCAGGCGCTGTCGCCGTAGCGGGCCTCGGCGGCGTGGGTGTCCGAGACGGTGGTGACGAAGTTCGCGTACACCACGCCGCCCTTCATCGGGTTCACGGCGCCGTGGTGGGTGTCGTCGCCGAGCCGGTCCTGGGCCAGGAAGTGGTCGACGCGGCCCAGGCGGGTGGCCCAGAGCACTTCCGGCGAGGTCAGTCCCTGGTGGCAGAAGTTGTGGATCGTGTAGCAGACCCGCTGGTCGCCGAGGACCTGTGCGTACTGTTCGTAGAGCAGGACCGGGAGCAGGCCGGTGTGCCAGTCGTGGCAGTGCACCACCTCGGGGCGCTTGCCCGAGGCCGCCAGGTACTCCAGGGCCGCCTTGCAGAAGAAGGCGTAGCGCAGGGCGTCGTCGTCATATCCGTACATGCGTTCGCGGCCGAAGAAGTTGTCCTGCGAATGCGGCTCGATGAAGAAGCACTTGCGGCCGTGGACGTAGCCGAACCATACGGTGCAGTGCACCGTCCCGTCGTACCAGGGCACCCACAGGTCGTGGTGGCTCGGCTGCAGATCCCAGACGTCTTCGTAGCGCATCCCGGCGTACTTCGGCAGGACGATCTCCACGGCGTGGCCGCGGATCTCCAGTTCATGGCTCAGGCCGAACACCACGTCGCCCAGCCCGCCGGCCTTGGCCACGGGGGCGCACTCCGGTGCGACCATCACGATGAACAACGTCGACCTCCGCATTACGTTTCCAGGACCCGCTCAATTTCTAAGCGGTCCGCACGCATCGCGCAGGTGGAGCCGACCAATGGGGTGAGCGGGGGGGGCGGCTGCGACGCCGACCGGCGGACCCCCACATGGAAGCAGTGGGGGCGCATCGTGTCGGATCGCCGCATAGCGTGGCTCTCTGGTTGCCGGTGGCAGCCAAGCCATCGGCCCGAGTCAGGGAGACATCCATGACCAAGTCGAAGAAGCAATACGCCGCGGCGCAGCCGCAGGCCCCGAGCGAGGAATTCGGCCGCAGCATCGAGCTGGCCTTCTCCGACCACCCGTGGCCGGCCAGCCGGGCGGACGTGCTGGAGCACGCCAGCCGGCAGCGGACCTTCGCCAAGTCGGACTTCGCGCGGTTGAAACGGATTCCGCACCGTGACTACCACAGCGTCGCGGACCTGATGGACGCCACCCGCCAGGCCGAGATGTCGATGTCGGCGGCGCAGGGCCCCGGCCCGGTGGCCACAGCCGAGCACAACCGGCGCGCCATGGGCGAGACCCGCGTGGACACCGGGATGCACTCGGACCAGTTCGACGAGCGGACTCACTAAAACCGCTGATCCACTGGATCCACTGAACCGGTGGTAGTACGCCGGGCTGTCGGCGGTCCGTTCCGGACCGGCCGACAGTCCGGCTTCGGCGGTCGGCGGTCGGCGGTCGGCGGGCTCACCGCTGCGGGGTGCGCGCCGCTCTGGTGAGGAGATAAGGCAGCACGCGATGGTGGATCAGCGCGGACACCGCCCACAGCGGGCGCGCGATCCGGCGGCGGTAACGCACGACTGTAACCCAGACGATCCGCGTCTGTTCGACCGAGACGATGTTGTACGCCAGCATCAGCGGCGAGCGCTGTTCCAGGACGAGCCGCGCCGGGCCGGTCGAGGCGATGCGGGCGCCGAGCACCTGGCCAGGACCCGGTTTCGCGGCGTCGAACAGGAGCGGGAAGCGCCAGCCGGCACGGACCAGCACCCGGACGGGGAACGGCGCGTCTTCGAACGCTGACCGCGCCCATTCCTGCGGCGATCGGGATGGGGCCTGCGCGATGGGGAGTTCGAAGGCTGAGGCGTAGTCGTGGGCCGGCAGGTCACCGGCCGCGCCCGGAACGGGGACCTCGATGCGCCGGGCCTTCACCATCACGCCCACCATCACGCCCTCCCTGATAGTTGACATGTGTCCACTAGCGGTTCGCTCTCGACGATAGACGCGCTATTCGACACCCGTCAACTACCATGCCGTCCATGACCAGGCGGCGGCTCAAGCCCGAGGAACGGCGTGAGGAACTGCTGGACGCCGGCGCGGAGTTCTTCGCCAGCCAGCACTACGACGATGTACTCATGGACGAGGTCGCGGCGCGGGCCGGCGTGTCACGGGCGCTGCTGTACAAGTACTTCCCCGGCAAACGCGAGCTGTTCGCCGCGATCTACCGACGCGCGGCCGACCGGCTCCTGGACGCCGCCCGGCTCGACCCGGATCTGCCGATGGCCGATGCCGTCTCGGCCGGCCTCGACGCGCACATCGACTACTTCGCCGCCCACCGGCTGACCGTACTGACCGCGAACCGGACGCTGGCCGGCGATCCGCTGGTCCAGGCGATCATCGACGACGAGCTCACCGTGCTGCGCACCCGGATGCTCGACGCGGCCGGCTTCAGCGGCCACGCGCGCGATGTGGCGTCCGCGGCGTTGCGCGCGTGGCTGGTCTTCGTCCGGGAGATGTGCGTCGAGTGGCTGGAGGGCCTGGCGATCGACCGGGACGAGGTGCGGGCGGTCTGCCTGCGGACGCTGTCGGCGGCGTTGGAAGCCGTCAGCGACGAATCCGTCGGCCAGGGATAAGTCAGCACCGGACCCGTCAGCCCCGGAGCCGTCACCCGGCCGCCGGGCTGAACGGCACCGCGGTCGCGAACCTCTGCCGGTAGCCGTGCGGGCTCACGTGCAGGTGCCGGGCGAACGACCGGCGCAGCGTCTCGACCGTCCCGAAGCCGCACTGCCGCGCGATCTCCTCGATGCGCTCCTCGCTGCCCTCCAGCAGCATCCGGGCGCGCTCCAGCCGCATCGCCTCCACGTAGGCCGCCGGGGTCGAGCCGGTCTCGGCCGCGAAGACGCGGGCGAAGTTGCGCGGGCTCATCAGCGCCCGGGCGGCCAGGGCGGTGACGGACAGGTCGTGGTCGAGGTGGTCCGTGATCCAGTCCTGCAACTCCCTGATGCTCGGCCGGGACGCGGCCTGGGCGGCCAGGCCGCGGCTGAACTGGGTCTGGCCGCCGGGGCGCCGGACGAACAGGACGAGTTCCCGGGCGACGTGCAGCGCGGCCTGCGCGCCCAGGTCCTCCTCGACCAGGGCGAGCGACAGGTCGATGCCCGCCGAGACGCCGGCCGAGGTGTAGACGTCGCCGTCGCGGACGTGGATCGGGTCGGGCAGCACGGTGATCTCGGGGTAGCGCCGGGCCAGGTCGTCGCACGCGGCCCAGTGGGTCGTCGCCTTCCTGCCGTCCAGGATGCCGGCACGCGCCAGCAGGAAGGCGCCGGTGCACACCGAGGCGGTGCGCCGGGCCCGCCGGCTGGCGCCGCGCAGCCAGGAGATCAGTTCCTCGTCCACCGCGTCGCGGCGCTCGCCGGTGGCGCCGGCGACGATCAGCGTGTCGATGCGGCCGCGGAAGCGGTCGATGGTGGCGTGCGGGACGATCCGCACGCCGCTGGACGTGGTCACCACCGGCGCGGGCGCGACCACCTCGATCTCGTAGCCGCCGCCGGGCCGGCCGCGGCCGGCGAAGTCGAAGACGTCCGAGGGCCCGGTGACGTCCAGGGCCTGGACGCCGTCGAAGGCCACGATGACGACGCGGTGCGGGGCGGTGCTCACACCTCCATGATGCGGCGGCAGGCCATCTGGCAGCAATCGCCCGCTCTCCACGCTTACCGCCATCCGTCGCGCGGCCTGGTCCGCCAGGCCTCGCCGGCCACGACGAGCGCCAGCGCCGCGATCGCCACCCCGAAGATCTCGAACGTCGAGTCCAGGCCCAGCGGGGTGCTCAGGAGCCCGGCGGCGATCGCGGGCAGCGACAGGGCCCCATAGGCCACGACGTAGAACGCCGACATCACCGCGGCCCGGTGCTCGGGCGGCACGGCCGCGGACAGCGAGCGCAGCCCGCCGAGGAAGGCGACGCCGAACCCGAACCCGGCGATCACACTGGCCACCACGAACAGCGCGGCCGAGCCGGTCGCCACGGCGGCCACGAGCAGCCCCATCCCCGCGGCCAGGGCCAGCGAGCCGTAGCTCGCGCCGGCCCACGGCGCGCTGCGTCCGAACAGCAGTTGGGAGAGCGCGGCGGCGGTCGGCAGGCTGGAGACGACGAGCCCGGACAGCACGACCGAGTCGCTGTGCAGCAGGCTCGCGCTCAGCTCGGGGCCGAGCGAGAGGTAGAGCCCGTTGAGCGACCAGGACGAGAGCACGGCCATGGACGCCAGCAGGAACGCCCGCCGCCCCGCCGGCGGCACGCTCGGGCGCTGCGGCGTGAGCTGTATCCGCGCGCCGGGACGCGGCGTCACCGGGTCTTTCAGGCGCAGCGTGGCGACGGTGGCGACCAGGAGCAGGACCGCGAGCATCACATACGGCAGCACCCGCGGCGCCGGCAGGTACTGCACCAGGACCGAGGAGGCGAGGATCCCGAGCCCGATGCCGCCCGCCGAGGTCACTCCGTTGGCCAGCCCCACCGCGACCGGATCGCGCCGCGGGTGCAGGTCGAGCAGCGCGGCGCTGGCCGCGCTCAGGGCCAGCCCGGTCGCCAGCCCCTGGAGCCCGCGGGCGACGAACAACCACGCCACCGAGGTGGCCGGCATGTACACGATGGTGGAGACCAGGATCCCGCACAGCGCGGCGAGCAAGACCGGGCGCCGTCCGATCTCGTCCGACAGCCGCCCGGCCAGCAGCAGCGCCGCGAGCACGCCGAAGGCGTAGGTCGCGTAGACGATCGTGAGCGTCACCGCGGAGAAGCCCCACAGCTTGCTGTAGGTGCCGTACAGCGGCGAAGGGATGCCGGAGGCGAACATCGCCAGGCCGACGATGCTTGCGGCCAGCAGGTAGGCGGGGCGTGGCGCGAGTGGACGGCGGAGGTAGCCGGGGTGGGGGTAGGGGCCGGGTTGGCGGCCGAGGTCGGGGCGGTCCGCCACCGTCTCGATGGAAGTCATGCGTCCATGCTCGGCTGCGGACGCCATTGGCAGCAATGACAGGCAGCGGACGATTTCTGCCAACTATGAGGACGGCGAGAAGCTCGTGCTCACAGCCATCGAGAGACAGCCCTGAAGGCGACTCCGACACCGGCTCCGTAGGCGATGTGAGCGCCCAGATCCCAGCCCAGCACCTTGGCGCTGTACTGCCAGATCGGCTTGTACAGGCCGGCGATCGGCAGCGCGACGTAGTCGTTGGCGAAAAGCCCGACGCCGAACGGCACGCCGTAGCGGGCCTTCGGGACCGCCGCGGATCCGGCGAGAAGGCCGTAGACCGCGCCGGCCGCCGTCCCGTAGCCCCAGTGCGCGAGCGTACTCAGCGGCCAGGCCGCGCGGTCGGGAAGGTCGCGCTGCGTGAAGCCCTCGATCACCCGCTTGGCCACCTGGCCGGGATCCGGGGCCTGCTCCCAGTTCTCGACCGGCGCGAACTCCCATGCGCGCGGCGCGTCCCTCCCTCCGGCGCGGCGGTACTTCAGGTACTGGACGGCGTCCAGGCACACGGTTCCCACGGCTCCGGCCAGCAGACCGGAGAGCACAGCCGCCAGGGGTGTCATGGCCGTTTTCGTTCGCATGCCACCCAGCATCGCCACCGGACGGCCGCGGCACCCGGCGGACGCCGGCCGACCTCGGGGGCGGCTGCTCCGTTCGGAGGAACGGGGAGGATAGTCCGACTTATATCAGAATCCTGGTATTCTCTCCCGCATCTGACCGCGGACGTGGGGGCGCGGGACGAGCGGGGGGATACGGGGAATGATCGCTGCCGTTTTCCAGACGAAGGGCCTGCCGGCCCGCGAACGGTTCGAGTGGTGGCGCGAACTGGTTCTGCACTCGGCGGTGCCCGCCGAACACTCCTTCAGCGGGCCGGGCGACTTCCGGGCGAGGGCGACGCAATGGCAGATGGGTGTCGCGCACCTGTCGTTGCTGTCCTACTCCCCGTTGCGGACGCGGCGGACTCCGCAGCTGGTCCGCAGGCTCGACCCGGAGGGCTACCGGGTGGTGATGAATCTGGACGGGACGCATCAGGGCTTCTCCTACGGCCGCGACCAGGGCGTGCTGCATGCCGACGAGCTGCTGGTCTACGACACCTCGCGGCCGCACGACGCCGAGATCTTCGCCGGGCGGGAGGTGGCCCGGATGGCGATGGTGGACATTCCGCGGACCGCGCTCTCGATGCCCGCGAACAAGATCGACCGTGTCTTGGGGGTCCCGATGTCCGCCGCCAGTGGCACCGGGGGCGCTGCTGTCGCAGTTCCTGACCGGGCTGGTCGAGCAGGCCGAGCGGTACGCGCCGAACCAGGCGGTCGGGCTCGGGGCGGTCGCCGGCGATCTGATCGCGGTGCACCTGTCGCAGTACGTCGACGCCCCCGACGAGGCGCTGCCGGGCGGCCGGCGGCAGGTTCTGCTGACGAAGGTGAACGCGTTCATCGAGGAGCACCTCGGCGACCCGGACCTGACCCCGGGCACGATCGCCGCCGCCCACTTCATCTCGCGGCGGCACCTGCACCAGCTGTTCGACGGCCAGCACCACACCCCCGCCGCCTGGATCCGTCAGCGCAGGCTGCACCGGTGCCGCGCCGATCTCGCGGACCCGCTGCTGGCCGGCCGGCCGATCGGGGCCATCGCCGCGCGCTGGGGGTTCCGCAATGCGCAGGACTTCAGTCGAGCGTTCCGGGCGGCCTTCGGTGTCGCGCCGCGTGAGTTCCGGATCAGGGCCCTGATCCAGGTTCCGCGTGCACGCACCGATGAAGATGCATGTACAGGCAAAGATGTAGGCACAGATAAAAATGCACGCACAGACAACAGCCATGCACTGATTGCGCGGGCTCTTCGCCCCGTCCCCGACGAGAGTTTCCAGTAGCCGGGCGGAACACGAAACGCGGGGTGCGCATGCCGGGTAGCCGGGGGGCATCCGGCCCGCATTCCCGCCTCGTGTCCGCCCGGAATCCTGGAAGCACTGTGAAAGGACATGGAATGGGACTGCGCAAGAGGGCTGCTGCGCTGGTGGCTTCGGCCGCTCGGCGCGGATCAAGGAGGTCCAGTGCCTGATCAATCTCGGCTTCTACAGCTCGCGGACCGGTAACGCGCCGCTGGCGGTGGACGGGTCCTTCGGACAGAAGACCTACGACGCCGTCATCTGGTACCAGGGGTGCTCGAACATCTCGCAGGACGGCGAGGTCGGCACCAACACCTGGTACCAGCTGCGCAACAACCCCAACTGCTGACACCGCTGCCGACACTACTGCCGACACCGCTGTAGGACGGGCGGCCGGTCGTCCTGAGTGGGGCTCGGGGCGACCGGCCGCCCGCTGTCCGGACCGTCGCCATCCTTAGAAGGGGGAACAGCCCGCCGTGATCGTATTCCACCACACCAGAGGGCTGCGGGCGCTCGTCGCCACCGCAGCGTTCCTGGCCGCCGGGGCCCTGGGACCGCTCGCCCCGGCCGGGGCCCGGGCCACCGTGCCGGCAACGGTCCCCGCCTCGTGCGCCGACCTGCCCGCGCCCACCGCCGACGGCATGGGACGGTCACTGTCCCGGCCGGCTGGTTCGTCGACGTCACCATGACCTCGACCGCGATCTTCGTCCCAGCGCCGGCCGGTTCGGCGCCCACGATCCACCCGGTCGCCGAGCCCTTGGTCACCCGGATCTGGCTGCCCGCCGGGTACGACCCCGGCCGCGCCACCGGATACCAGAGCCTTTACCTGCTGCACGGCGGCAACGGCGGCTACACCGACTGGGCCGACGACGGCCACCTCGTCCAGAACACCGCGGGCTCGCCGTTCCACGGCATCTACGTCATGCCGGCCGGCGGCTTGAGCGGCTGGTACTCGGACTGGACGGGACACACCGACGGCTTCTTCGCGCCGGAGTGCGAGACCTTCCACACCGGCCAGCTCGTCCCCTGGATCGACGCCAACTTCCACACCATCGCCGACCGCTCGGCGCGGGCCGTGGCCGGGGCCCGCCGTCTACGGCGGCGGCTGTGCTGACGCCACCGCCGCCACCCAGAACGATGGCACGCATCGCGCGCGGCCGTCCTGCGCCTACCCGGCTGATATCGCGACCAGCACCGCGACCCCGGCGGGCGCCGGCAGCGACTGGCGCCTGGCCGCCGACGTCGCAGCCTTCGACCGGACGCTGAGCGGCCAGGGCGTCGAGCACCGCTACTGCTTCGGAACCGGCGGACACGACTGGACCGCGTTCAGCAACGACCTGAGCGACTTCCTGGAGTACACCTACGGCGGCGGACCGGCCGCGCGCTCCTGCGGCACCGGCGCCTGACACCGGCGCTCACCGGCGCTAAGCGACGCTTACCGGCACCGGCACCTACCGGCACTCATAGGCACTCACAGGTGCCACAGCGTGGTCTCACACTGGCCGTCCTCGTTGTCGCCGACAGCGAGGACGGCCCCGTCGGCACGCAGCCCGAGGGTGTGCGTCGAACCAGCGGCGACGGCCACGACCTCGCGCCACGAGGCGACATCGCACTGCCCGCGGCTGTTGTCGCCGGCGGCGAAGACCCGGCCTCGGGTGTCGACGGCGACGGTGTGGTAGCTCCCCGCGGACACCGCGACCACATCACGCCACTCGGACACTTCCTTGGTGCCCGCCGAGACAGCCCCGGTGGCGAGCACGCGTCCGTCCTCGGTGAGGGCCACGGAGTGCAGGTAGCCCGCCGATGCCGACCGCAGCCCGCGCCACCCGCCGACCTCGCACTGCCCCCTGCGGTTGTTGCCGGCCGCCGTGGCGGTGCCGTCCGCACGCACGCCGACCGAGTGCCAGTCCCCGGCGCTGGCGGCGACGATCTCGCTCCAGGCCTCGACATCGCACGCGCCCTCTCGGGTGCGGCCCGCCGCGCGGACTGAGCCGTCGGCGAGAACCGCCAGCGTGCGCCGCCAGCCGGCGGCGATGCCGACGACGCCGGTCCAGCCGGCGACGTCGCACTGGCCGTCCCCGTTCCAGCCGACCGCGACGACGGTGCCGTCCGCGTGCAGACCGACGGTGTGCGAGCGGCCGGTATTCGTGGCCGTGTGCACGTTCCCCGCCGCCACGGCGACGATGTCGTGCCAGGCGCCGACGCGGCATTCAGGGGCTTGCGGAATGCCCGCCGTCACGACCGACCCGTCCGCGCGCACGCCGACGGAGTGGCGGCGCCCGGCGGCGAGCGCCGTTCGAGTCATCAGATCGGCTCCTCTCGCAGCCGCGCGTCCAGTTCGCCCATGACGGAGGAGACTTCCTGTCGGCCAGCCTGGACACGGGGGTAGCGTCGCAGCGCCCGGACCACATCAGGGGTGGCGTGCTGGAGCACAGCGGCCACCGCCTCCGGACGCGTCAAGGGCTGCACCGGGCGTTGGTGCAACGCGAGAACGCAGTACGCCGGCCCGCGCAGAATGTGCCCCACCTGCGCGGCATCTGCCAGCGGATGCAGGTAGGCGGAGGCCGCCGCGTCCCCGGCGGCCATGGCCGCGTGCGCTGCGGGCGCGCTGACCTCCTTGGCCGCACGGTGAGCCGCGAGCGCGGTGACCCGCTGGGCCTTGGACCGGGGACCGCCGCGGATGAACGCCGTCGCGGCGTCCAAGGCTTCCCGCGGCCGGGTGTCGTCGGGCTTCGCCTCCTCGAAGAGCTCGATGACCTGCTCGGCGCAGGCCACATTGAAGGCGGTGACCGCTCTGAGGTCTTCCGGGGGCAACACGAAGTCCGGGGTGCGCGGGGTACGCGGGGTGCGGGGAGGCTCGTCGTTCCTGGTCATCACACCTTGTTATCGCACATTCGGCCGCCGCGATGTTCTAAGACGACGGCTTCCAGCCCGCCACCGGCACCGACGCCCGCAGGGCCCTGGTGTACTCCTGCTCCGGATGATCGAGCACCGCCGCGCACTCGCCCCGCTCGACCACCCGCCCCTTGCGCATGACGACGACGGAGTCGCACAGCTGCCGGACCACCGCGAGGTCGTGCGAGATGAGGAGGTACGCGATGCCGGTGGCGGCCCGGATGTCGGCCAGCAGGTTGAGGATCTGGGCCTGGATGGACACGTCCAGGGCCGAAACCGCCTCGTCCAGGATGAGCGCCTGGGGCTCGGCGGCCAGGGCCCGGGCGATGGCGGCGCGCTGGCGCTGGCCGCCGGACAGCTCGCGGGGGCGGGCGTCGGCCTGGCGGGTGTCCAGGCCGACCTGGTCGATCAGCTCCGCCAGCCGGGCCGCGCGGGCGGTGCCGGTCAGCGGGCTGTGGGCGTGCAGGACCTCCTCGACGGCCGAGCGGATCGTCTGGCTGGGGTCCAGGGAGGTGTACGGGTCCTGGAACACGATCTGCAGCTGGCGGGCCCGCCGCCGGCGCTCGGCGGACCCGCGGGCCGGGCTCGAGCGGTCGTGGCCCAGCACGGTCATCGTGCCGGAGGTGGCGTGCTCCAGGCCGACGAGCATCCGGGCCACGGTGGTCTTGCCGGAGCCGGATTCGCCGACGATGCCGAGCGAGCCGCCGGCTTCGACGGCGAAGGAGACGCCCGATACGGCGGTGAACTCCGTACGCCGTCCGGAGACGTCGGCGACCCGGAAGACCTTGGTCAGGTCGTCGACGGACACGGCGGGGCTGCTCATGGCTGGTTCCTTTCCGTGGCGGGGCCGGTGTTCGGACCGGAGGTAGAACCGGAGGTAGAACCGGAGATAGAACCGGAGGTAGAACGGGAAGCGGCACCTGAGACGACCGGCGCGTCGGCGGCGACCTCGGCAAACCCGGCAACCTCGGCGCCCCCGGCAATCTCCGCAATCCGGTGGCACCGCACCCGTCCCCCGTCGAAGGGCTCCAGATCCGGGCGCCGCTCCAGACAGCCGGGCCGCATGTGCGCGCACCGGGTCGCGAACGCGCAGCCGCCGGCCGGCGCCTCGAACGCCGAGACCGGCCGGCCCGGGATCGCCACCAGGCGCTCGGCGCGGGTGTCGATGGAGGGCCGGGAGCCCAGCAGGCCGGTCGTGTAGGGATGGCACGCGGTCCGGTGCAGGTCCGCTGCCGAGCGGATCTCGACCACCGAGCCGGCGTACATCACCGCCACCCGGTCGCAGACGGCCAGCGCCAGGTCCAGGTCGTGGGTGATGAACAGCATGCCGATGCCGTTCTCGCGCCGCCGCCGGTCCAGGATCGAGACCACCTCGGCCTGGATGGTCACGTCCAGGGCGGTGGTCGGCTCGTCGGCCAGGATCAGCCGGGGCTCGGCGGCCAGCACCGAGGCGATCATCACCCGCTGGAGCATGCCGCCGGAGACCTCGTGCGGGTACTGGCGCAGCCGGCGCTCGGCGTCGTCGATGCCGACGGCGTCCAGCAGCTCCGCCGCGCGCTTCCAGGCCGCCGAGCGGGACATCCCGCGGTTCACCGTCAGCGCCTCGGTGAGGAACGAGCCGATCCGGTAGGTGGGATTGATGTGCGCCCGCGGGTCCTGGAAGATCATGCCGACCTCGCGGTCCCGGTAGGCGCGCAGCGCCGCCGCGTCCATCGCGCCCACATCGCGGCCGTCGAAGCTGATCCGCCCGGCCACCCGCGCGCCGGCCGGCAGCAGCCGGGTGATCGCGCGGACCGTCATCGACTTGCCCGAGCCGGACTCGCCGACCAGGCCGACCGCCTCGCCTGCGCCGACCGACAGCGACAGTCCGCTGAGCACCTGCCGCATCCGGCCCTCGACCCGCAGCGCGACGTCGAGATCATGAAGCTCCAGCACGCTTGCCCCTCCTGTTCCATATCGGGTGCCGCTCCGGACGCTCCCCGGAGATGCGCGCGCCGAGCACCGTCAGCGCCATGACACAGGCCACGACGAGCACACCGGGCAGGATCACCGGGAGCATGAACCCGCGCAGCATCGAGTCCTGGTCGCTGACCATGACGCCCCAGTCGGCGGTCGGCGCCTGAACCGCCAGCCCGAGGTAGGACAGCCCGGCCAGGTCCAGCAGGGCGTAACCGAAGGCGATCGCCGACTGGCCGAGGACCAGCGGCGCGATGTTGCGCAGGATGTGCCGCAGGCAGATCCGCAGCGCGCCGAAGCCCTGCACGCTCAGGGCGTCCACATACGGGCTCACCCGCTGCTGCCGGGCCGCCGCGCGCACCACGCGGGACAGGAACGGCACGTAGGAGATCGACAGCGCGATCACCGCCGGGGTCAGGCCGGCTCCGAACAACGCCGCGGTGATGACCGCCAACAGCAGCCCGGGCAGCGCGTAGACCAGGTCCAGGACCCGGGCCAGGCTCCCGTCGACCAGCCCGCCGTACCAGGCGCCGAGCAGGGCCAGCGGGACCCCGATCGCCGTCGAGCAGGCGACGACCAGCGCCGGTCCGAGCAACGAGGTCCGGGATCCGTAGATCAGCCGGGACAGCACGTCGCGGCCGATGGCGTCGGTGCCGAGCAGGTGCGCCGAGGACGGGCCCTGATACGCGTCCAGCAGGCTGGCGTTGTTCGGGTCGTCGGGGGCGAGCAGCCCGGCGGCGAGCGCCATGAGGAGCATCAGGACCAGGAGTCCGGCGGCGATCGTCCCGGACAGGCCGAGGAATCCGTAGGCCGAGGTAATACGGTGCCGCAGGCGGTCGGAGCGCTTGGCGGCCGGCCGGCTCGCCGGCGCCGGCGGCGTCTGGAAAGCGGTGAGCACGTCCGTCACGCGGTCCTCCCGGTGGTGCGCAGCCGCGGGTCGACCGCGGCCTGGAGCAGGTCGGTGGCCGCGTTGGCCACCACGAACGCCGCGACCAGCAGCAGCGCGACGGCCTGCACGACCGGGAAGTCCTTCTGGGACACCGACTGGATGGTGAGCCTGCCGATGCCGGGGATCCCGAAGGCCGTCTCGACGATCAGCGTCGCCGCGAACAGGCCGGCGATCTGCAGGCCGATCACGGTGATGATCGGCGGCAGGGCGTTGCCCAGCGCGTGCCGGCCGATGACGACGCGGCGCGGCAGTCCGCGCGCGACCGCGGTCTGCACGTGTTCCTTCGCCAGCTGCTCACGCATCGCGTTGCGGGTGACCCGGGCCAGGAAGCCGCAGGAGATGAGGGCCAGGGACAGGCCCGGCAGGATCAGGCCCTTGATGTGGCCGGCGGTTCCGTCGGGCAGCCCGGTGGCCGGGAACCAGCCCAGCTTGATCGAGAAGACCGAGACCAGGATGGAGGCCGCGACGAACGGCGGCACGGCGACCGAGACCGAGGTGAACACGTTCACCGCGGCGTCCACCAGCCCGGGCCGCAGCGCCGCGGCGATCCCGAGGGCCAGGCCCAGCACCGAGATCAGCACCGCCGCGATGCCCACCAACTCCAGGGTGGTCGCAAGGCCCGCGCCGACGCGTGAGGACACCGTCTGGTCGGTGACCATCGAGCGGCCGAAGTCGCCGTGCAGCGCGCCGGTCAGCCAGTCCCAGTAGCGGACCGGCAGCGGCCGGTCCAGGTGCAGCTGGTGCCGGACCGCGGCCCTTGCCGCGGGCGTCGGGTTGCGGTTGCCGAAGATGACGTTCTCCGGGCTGCCGGGCGCCAGGTACAGGCTGGAGAAGATCAGCATGCTGGACAGCAGCAGCGTCGTCACCAGCCCGCCCAGGCGCAGCAGGAGGTACCGGGCGCTCACGGCGCGCCGACCCCCGCCGCCCACGCCGAGGACATGAACGAGAACGTCAGCGGCGCCCCGGTCACCCCCTTGTTCTGGAACATCAGCGTGCGCGGCGCGATGATCGGGATCCAGGGCAGGTCCTGGGCGATCTGGTCCTGCGCGGTGACCACGTCCGCCGCCCGGGCCGCCGGGTCGGACTCGCCCTGGGCCTTGAGCAGCGCCGCCTCGACGGCGGGGTTGGTGTAGCCGCTGAAGTCCTGCAGGCCGTCCTTGGCCGCGTAGCTGGCGAACATCGCCTGCGGCTCGGGGAACTCCAGGTAGTTCAGGGTCAGGAAGCCGTCGTAGTCGGCGCGCGCCTTGGGGTCGGTGAACAGGTTGCCGTACTGCTGCGGCGGCAGGCCCACGATCTGCAGGTCCAGGCCGATGGCCTTGCCCGCCTGCTGGATGACCTGGGCCATCTGGCTGAAGGCGCTGCCGTCGGCGGTGTAGGCGATCTTGACGGTCTTGCCCTTGGCGCCGGCGGCGTTCACCAGCTCGGCGGCCTTGGTCAGGTCCGGGGTGGTCTTCAGCTTGTCGTAGGCGCTCTGGTAGACGCTCTTGACGGCGTCGGGCGCGGTCTGCCAGTAGCCGGGGCCGACCACGGAGTACAGCGGGTCGGCGGCGCCGGAGTAGATGGTCTTGGCGATCCCGGCGCGGTCGATCGCCAGGGACAGGGCCTGGCGGGTGCGGGCGTCGGCCAGTCCGCCGGTCAGGCTGGAGATGAGCAGGTCGACGTTCATCGTCGTCGAGCCCTCGCCGCCGATCCAGAGTTTGCCGCCGGCGGAGTGCTGCAGGGTGGGGATCGTCGAGGGCGGCAGGTCGAAGCCGCCGGACAGGTCGCCGGTGTCCAGGGCGGTGGCCAGCGCCTTGGGGTCCTGGTACCACTTGAAGGTGATCTTCGTGGTCTTCGCCGCGTGCGCGGGGTCCCAGTAGTTCGGGTCCTTCCTCAGGACCAGGGTGTTGGTGCCGTCGAAGGAGTCGACGGTGTACGGCCCGGAGCACACGACCGGTGATCCGGGCGCGCCGAAGTTCTGGCCCTGCTTGAGCGTGGCGGCCTTCTCCACGATCGCGGCGCCGAGGTCGCCCATCTCGTTGACGAATATGTAGTTGGGCCGGTTGAAGGTGATGGTGATCTCCGAGGCGCCGGTCGCGGAGATGTCGGAGACGTACTTGTAGCCGTCGGCGTAGTTCGAGGCCTGGCTCGGGTCGAGGTTGCGCTTGAGACTGAACACCACGTCGTCGGTGGTGACCGGCTTGCCGTCGCTGAAGTGGGCGCGCGGGTCGAGTTCGAAGACCAGGTGGGTGCCGTCGGGTTGCTTGTAGGAGGCGGCGATGCCAGGGTTCAGCTTGTAGTCCGGGCCGGTGCGCAGCAGGGGCTCGCAGACGTTGCTGAGGATGGTCTCCTCGGGGAAGTCGGCGGTCTTCAGCGGGTCCAGCGAGTACGGCGGACGGTAGTCGCCGGACCAGGTGATCGAGTCCAGCGGGCCCTTGGCCGGGTCGGTGGTGTACTGCGCGGCCTGGATGTTGGCGCTGGGGTGGGAGATGGTGCCGGCGCCGGAGCCGGAGTTCGAGCCCGAACAGCCGGCCAGCAGCAGGGTCGCGGCGACCGCCGGGACGCCCGCGCGGAATGCGGTGCGGTTCATGGGTGGTGCAGTCCTTTCTCCTCGGGGGAACCTCGCTTGCTCACTCAGCGGTGTGGACCAGGGCGCCTTCCACGAAGGTGTGCAGGACGGCGGCGTCGCCGATCTCGTGGGCCGGGCCGTCGAAGGGGTCGCGGTCCAGGACCACCAGGTCCGCGTACTTGCCGACCTCGATGGAGCCGGAGACGGCGTCCAGGTGGTTCACGTAGGCGGTGCCGGCGGTGTAGGCGGCGATCACCTGGCCGAGCTCGAGCCGTTCGGCGGGGTAGAAGACCGGCGCCGCGGCGAACTGCTCGGCGGACAGGCCCGGCTCGACGCGGTTCACGGCGACGTGGATGCCGAGCATCGGGTTCGGGGAGGACACCGACCAGTCCGAGCCGGCGGCGATGGTGGCGCCGGCGCGGCTGAGCGAGCCGAACGGGTACTGCCAGGCCGAGCGCTGCTCGCCGAGGAAGGGGATGGTGAGCTCGTCCATCTGCGGTTCGTGCGCGGCCCACAGCGGCTGGATGTTCGCGGTGGCGCCGAGCTGCCGGAAGCGCTTGATGTCGTCGGGGTGGACGACCTGCAGGTGCGCCAGGTGGTGGCGGCCGCCGGGGCCGTTGGTCCGGCGGGCCTGCTCGATCGCGTCCAGGCCCAGGCGGACGGCGCGGTCGCCGAGGGCGTGGAAGTGCACGTGGAAGCCGGCGGCGTCCAGTTCGGTGACGTAGAGCCCGAGTTTGTCCGGGTCGACGAAGGTCAGGCCGCGGTTGTCGGTCGCGCAACCGCAGCCGTCCAGGTAGGGGTCGAGCAGCGCGGCGGTGTGGTTCTCGGCGACGCCGTCGAGCATGATCTTGATGCTCGAGGCCCGCAGCCGGCCGCCGACGGCCTCGGCCTCGGCGCGGCGCTGCCGGAACAGCTCCAGCTGTTCCAGACCGGCTTCGCGCTCCCACCACAGGGCCGCCGACACCCGCGCGGTCAGGGCTCCGGAGGCGGCGGCGTCGAGGTAGGTCCCGAAGTTGTCGCCGCGGCCGGCCATCGAGCCGACCCACGCGTCCTGCCACGCCGTGATGCCGAAGGAGTGCAGGTACGCCTGGCCGGCCAGCAGTCCGTCGGCCAGCTCGGCGGCGGTGGGCGCCGGGATCACCGCGTGCACCAGGCTGGCGGCCCCCTCCTGCAGCATGCCGGTGGGTTCGCCGTGCTCGTCCCGCTCGATCCGGCCGTCGAAGGGGTCCGGCGTGTCCCGGGTGATCCCGGCTTCCTCCAGCGCGCGGCTGTTGACCCACATGCCGTGGCCGTCGCGGTTCGGCAGGGCGACCGGCCGGTCCGGGACCACCGCGTCCAGCAGGTCCTTGGTCGGGGCGCCGCCGGGGAAGGCCTCCATGCTCCAGCCGCCGCCGGTGATCCACCGGGGCTCGGGATGGTTCCGCGCGTGCTCGGCGACGGCCGCGACGTACTCCGGGCCGGATTCCAGGGCGTGCAGATCGCACTGGCGCATGGTGGTGCCGCCGAAGACCGGGTGGACGTGCGCGTCCTGGAAGCCGGGCAGCAGCAGCCGGCCGGCCAGGTCGACGACCTCGGTCCCGGCCCCGATCAGGGCCCTGACGTCCCGCTCGTGGCCGACGGCGACGATCCGGCCGGCCCGCACCGCGACCGCGGTGGCCCAGGACCGGGCCGGATCGACGGTGAACACCGGGCCGCCGACGAAGACGAGATCGGCGGGCGATTCGGAGGAGGACACGTGAACTCCTTGCGAAGAGCGAGTGGAGCAGCGGCGCCGGGAAGAGCGGACACCGCCGGTGTGTGGAGCAGAAAACCCCATGACAACGCTCCTGTCAATGGCATTGACAGCACCGGTGCGGATACGATGTCATCGTCGCGCCACCTGCCGCCGCACCACCGGAGGACTCCTTGAAGGCCCGCCCCGCCCTGCCCGCAACCGAAGCCCCGGGCGCCGGCACCGGCGGCGTCCGCCGGCGCCGCGCCGCGCTGACCCGCGAGGCGATCATCGAAGCCGCACTGAACATCGGCTCCACCGAGGGCGGCTCCGCGCTGACCTTCAGCCGGCTCGGCAAGGAACTCGGCGCCGACCCCACCGCCGTCTACCGCCACTTCCGCGACAAGGACGAACTGGTCCTGGCCCTGACCGACCGCATGGTCGAGGAGTCGGTCCGCCGCATCCAGGACACCGACCCGGAAACCGCCGACTGGCGGCAGTGGCTGCGCCTGGTCGCGATCTCAGTCCGCTCGGTCTATCTGGAACGCCCGGCCATCGCCGTCCTCGCCGCGACCCGCACCGCCGCGACCCCGGCGGAGACCACCAGCGTCGAGCGCATCATCGCCGTCCTGCACAAGGCCGGACTCCCCGTCATCGCCGCGGCCGAGGTCTACCGCGGACTGCTGGACATGACGCTGTCGATGACGCAGTGCACGGCGGCGTGGAATCTGCTGCCCGCCGAAGTCCAGGAGCAGGACGCGCGAGCATGGGCCGTCACCTACGCGATGCTGCCGGAGGAGGAGTTCCCGCATCTGCGGCAGAGCGTCCCGCGGCTGGCGGAGCTCAACCGCGACGACAGCGCCGTGTTCGAGTCCGTGCTCGACATCTTCCTGGACGGGGTGCAGTCGCGGATCGAGCGAAGCGGTGCGGCGGGCCCGGAAGCGACCGAGCCGGCGCGGTGATTCTCAGGCTCTGGCAGTGATTCTCGGGCTCGGCCGGCATCGTCTCGGCGCAAGGACCACACCCAAAACGCCCGTCCGCCGTCTCTCGATATCGACCGAAATGCAGACCCGGCGCGGCAACCACGCACGCGCAGGCTCCGAACCCCGAGGCCCGCTCCCAAAGCCTCACAGAGGCGAAGCCCAGTAGGCTGAAGGCGTGCACTGCGTACTGAAGTACCACCCGCGGCCAGTCCGCCGAGCGGTGCGACACCGGCTCGAGGGGGCGACCATGCTGACCGGACAGGACCTCAGCGGCTCGAAGGACACGTTCGCACGAGGCGAAAGGCCAGGTCGATGATCGAGCTGGACGGGATCCCGGAACTCGCCGACCCGGTGATGGTGGCGGCGTTCGAGGGGTGGAACGACGCCGGGGAGGCGGCCTCCAACGCGGTGAAGCACCTGGCCGAGGCCTATGCCGGGGGCGGCCGGGTGTTCGCGGCGCTGGACGGCGAGGACTACTACGACTACCAGGTGCACCGGCCGATGGTCGCCTCGGTGGAGGACCGGCGGCAGGTGATCTGGCCGACCACGCGGTTCTCGATCGTGCGCGCCCCGGCGCGGCTGCTGCCCGGCGACGCGCACGAGGAGCCGCGGGATCTGGTGCTGGTGCACGGTGTGGAGCCGAACATGCGCTGGCGCTCGTTCTGCGAGGAGATCCTGGGGCTGGCGCGGGATCTGGGGGTGGGGCAGATCATCACGCTCGGCGCCTACCTGGCCGATGTGCCGCACACCCGGGCGACGCCGGTCACCGGCACCAGCTCCGACGAGGCCTACCAGGCGCTGTTCGACGTGGAGCCGCCGACGTACGAGGGGCCGGTGGGCATCACCGGGGTGTTCCAGGAGGCGTGCCTGCACGCCGGCATCCCGCTGATGTCCTTCTGGGCCGCGGTTCCGCACTACGTGGCGCACCCGCCGGTGCCGAAGGCGACGCTGGCGCTGCTGCGCCGGCTGGAGGACGTGCTGGACCTGTCGGTGCCGACCAAGCAGCTGGCCGAGGAGGCGCAGTCGTGGGAGGCCGGCGTGAACGAGCTGGCCGAGAACGACGCCGAGGTCGGCGAATACGTGCGCACACTTGAGGAACAGCGGGACAACGAGGACGCCGCCGATCTGCCCGAGGCCAGCGGCGAGGCGATCGCGCGGGAATTCGAGCGGTATCTGCGGCGCCAGGAGCGGCGGCGGGGGTCCTCGGAGGAGGGCTGAGGCGTAGCTGAGGCGTAGCTGAGGCGTAAGTTTCAGCAGGACGGAAACCAGGGCTGAAACCGTTGTGGCCGGTTCGCGATTCGCGAGCCGGCCACAACGTTTTCCGAGCGAGGGCGCGTGTGTCTTAGAGCCCTGAGACAATGCGCAGCGCCTCGTCGACCGACGCCGCCGGATCCGGCACCGGGTAGAGCGCGCCGCGGATGGTGCGCGCGGAGTCCACGATCAGCGTCGCGCGCTTGAGCCGGTCGGCGCCGGCGGCCCGGAAAGAGGGCAGGCGCAGCGCGGCGGTGAGGTGCAGCGACTGGTCGTCTCATGGTTCTGGCGCTACTTCGCCGGCTCCACCGTCAGCCGCGTCGGCACCGCCGTGACCACCGTCGCCCTGCCCCTCACCGCGCTGGCGGCGGCGCACGCGAGCAGCTTCGAGGTCGGCGCGGTCACCGCCGCCGGGTACGTGGCGTGGGCGGTGCTGGGACTGCCGGCCGGGGTGCTGGTCGGGCGGCTGCCGTTACGGGGCACGCAGATCGCGATGGATCTGGTGCGGGCCGCGGCCCTGGCCTCTGTGCCGGCGGCGTGGTGGCTGGGGTCGGTGACGGTGGCGCAGTTGGTCGTGGTCGCGCTGGTGGTGGGGTCGGCCTCGGTGGTGTTCGACGTCGGGAACGCCACGATGCTGCCCTTCCTGGTCAGCTGGGCGGAGCTGACCGCGCGCAACAGCCTCACCTCGGGGGCGGAGGCGGTGACCAACCTGGCCGGGCCCTCGCTCGGCGGGGCGCTGGTGCAGGCGGTCGGGGCGGCGGCGGCCATCGTGGTGGACGTCGTCAGTTATCTGATATCAGCGTTCTTGCTGCGCAATGTGCCGCGTCCGCCGAGGGCCGTCACGGGAACGGCGAGGACCGGCATCCGGGCCTCGATCCGCGAAGGCCGGCACTACCTGATCCACGAGCCGGTACAGCGGGCGAACCTGTGGATCGCGACGTCGATGAACTTCGTGTGCGGTGCGCTGATGGCGCTCACGCCCCTGTTCCTGGTGCGCACCCTCGGGTTGGGCGCGGCGTGGGTCGGCGCGATGATGGCGGCCGAGGGGCTGGGCAGCCTGATCGGCGCCTCGCTCACGCCGCGGCTGACGCGCCGGATCGGGACCGGTAGGGCACGGACTGCTCGCGGGGGTGTTCGCGCTGGGGAACGCCGCCTTCGCCGGGACGGTGGTGGTGGCGAGCATCGTCACGCGCACCTACCGGCAGACCGCGACGCCGACCGCGTTGCTGCCCCGGGTGATGGCCACGGTGCGGGTGGTCTCCTGGGGCGTGATCCCGGTCGGGGCGCTGGCCGCCGGCACGGTCGCGACCTGGTACGGGCCGCGCGCGGCGCTGTGGTGGGCCGCGGTGGCGACGCTGGCGGTGCCGATCGTGGTGCTGACCAGTCCGATCCGCGGGCGGCGGGACATCGCTGAGGGCTGATATGCGTGTTCCCGCCGGATTCGACGATCCGGCGGGAACTGGAAAACGCGAAAACCCTTACAGGGCCACGCCCAGCAGGGCGTCCGTGATCCGGCTGATCTGCCCCGGCGCCGCCGTGTTCCGCTCGGCCGAGGGGTCGGCGTCCGCCGCCTCCTGCCGGGCCACCCAGGCGTCGATCACCGCCAGCGCGCCGGGCGCGTCGAGGTCGTCGGCCATCCGCTCGCGCACCGCGTCGAGCACGTCGTCGGCCGGGACGCCGTCGGGGCGGGACACCGCCGCGCGCCAGCGGGCCAGGCGGATCTCGGCGCCGGCCAGGTCGGCGTCGGTCCACTCCCAGTCCGTGCGGTAGTGGTGCGCCAGCAGCGCCAGGCGGATCGCCATCGGGTCGACGCCGGCGTGCCGGAGCTTGGAGACCAGGACCAGGTTGCCCTTGGACTTCGACATCTTCTCGCCGTCCAGGCCGACCATGCCGGAGTGCACGTAGCTGTGCGCGTAGGGCCGCTCGCCGGTCACCACCTGCGCCTCGGAGGCGCCCATCTCGTGGTGCGGGAAGGCCAGGTCGCTGCCGCCGCCCTGCAGGTCGATGCCCATGCCCAGGTGCTCCAGGGCGATCGCGGCGCACTCGATGTGCCAGCCGGGGCGGCCCGGCTTCAGGCCTGCGGCGCGCGCCGGCTCGCCGGGCTCCCAGGACGGCTCGCCCTCGCGCTCGGCCTGCCACAGCAGGCAGTCCAGGGGGTCCTTCTTGCCGGGGCGGCCCGGGTCGCCGCCGCGCTCGCCGAAGGTGGTGAGCATCTCGGGGGCGTCCAGGTGGGCCACGGAGCCGAAGGCCGGGTCGGCGTGGACCGAGAAGTAGATGTCGCCGTCCACGTCGTAGGCGGCGCCGCGCTCCAGCAGCTTCACCACCAGGTCCACGACCAGCGGGATGGACTCCACGGCGCCGACGTAGTGCTTCGGGGGCAGGATGCGCAGGGCGGTCATGTCCTCGCGGAACAGCGCGGTCTCGGACTCGGCGAGGGCCTCCCAGTCCTGGCCGGTGGCCGCCGCGCGCTCCAGCAGCGGGTCGTCGACGTCGGTGACGTTCTGCACGTAGGACACCGGGTGCCCGGCGTCCAGCCACGCCCGCTGGATCAGGTCGAACGTCAGGTAGGTGTTGGCGTGCCCCATGTGGGTCGCGTCGTAGGGCGTGATGCCGCACACGTAGATGCGGGCCGCCTCACCGGGGGCCGCCTCCGGCGTGGGCACCAGGCCCCGCGCCGCAGTGTCGTGGAGCCGCACGGCGGAGCCGTGACCGGGCAGTTCGGGGACCTCGGGGGCGGGCCATGCGTGCATGCGGATGATCCTATCGGGATCGGCGCGGACGGTGCCGGTGCGGGTGCGGATGGCGGCACGGAGCCGCTGCCTGGGGCATCAGGGGCAACGGAGCGGAGGGCGGGGTTTGTTCCAGCGGCCGGGCCGGCCCGGCCCGCGGACACCGCACGTCTCAGCCGACGGTCCCGCGGGTCCAAGCGGTGAGCAGGGGGCGGTAGCCGCAGCGGCTCCAGAACGGCCCCGACAGCGGATTCGCGGCCGTGTAGTGCAGCAGGAGCGCGCCCAGGCCCGCGGCGTCCAGTTCGGCATGGACGTGGCGCACCAGCGCGCTGCCGACCCCGGCGCCGCGCTCCCCCGCCGCCACGGCCCCGCAGTTCAGGTAGGCCGCCGGCCCGACCCGGATCTGGCCGGTGGCCCAGGTCGCATACTCCGGAGGCTGCACCACGACCAGTCCGACCGCCCGGCCGTCCCGCTCGGCGATCCACGCGCGCTTCTTCACCCCGCCGACGGCCTCCGCGACCTCTTCAGCCAACCGGGCCGGCGTGGACGGCCGGATCGAGACGTAGCCGAACTGCGTCTCCCAGGCCAGCTGCTCCATCCACAGACGCGTGGCGGCCTCGGTGTCCGCGGCCCAGGCCCGGCGGATCACCAGACCGGGATCAGAGCGCGCCGCGATCGATTGACCGGCCAGGCGCACGGCGAATATCGACTGCTGCGTGAAACCCCGCTCGATCAAGGCCAGCGACATCTCGGTGTCGCGCGAAGGCCAGGTGATCGTGGCGATGCTGTCCGGGCCCGGCCGGAACCCCCGCTGCACGGCCCACAGATCCAGCAGGGTGGCGAACGCTTCCGGCCCGTCGACCTTCGGCACGAGTTTGCTCTCGTGGGCGGCGAAGAAGGTGTAGCCCCAGGAGTCCGGATCGACTGGCATGTTGCGCATCAGCGCCACGCCGCCGGCGCAGATCAGTTCCGTGTCCCGGCTCGTGGGATCCGGCAGCGGCCGCGAGACGGCCAGCAACGGATCGACGGCTTCGCGGCGCGCCTGATGCGCCGCCAGCAACTCTGGACTCTGTTCCACAGCCAGAAGTCTCAGAACGGCGGCCAGGGAACCGGCCGCCGCCGCCCCTCCGGCCCGGGTATGCGGTCGGTGTCCAGCAGCTCCCTGATCCGCGCCCGGGTCGCGGCGACCTCCTCGGCGTCCAGCAGGGCGGCCAGCCGGCCGCCGAGTTCGCCGGTCTCGATGTCGCGGTCCAGGCGCTCCAGCACCTCGCGGAACTCCGGGCCCAGCGGCTCGGTGCTGAAGCCCCACAGCAGGGTCCGCAGTTTGTCGTCGACGTTGAAGGTCAGGCCGTGGTCGATGCCGTAGACGTGGTCCGGCTCGGCCGTGCCGACCAGCAGGTGACCGCCCTTGCGGTCGGCGTTGTTGACCACCGCGTCGAAGGCCGCGATGCGGCGCAGGCGTTCGTCGGCCTTGTGCGCCAGCACCGCAGGGCGGCCGTCGCCGAGCTCCACCGACAGCACCGGGCGCCAGTGCGCCGCGGCGTCGTCGGCCGGGTCTTCGTCGAAGTCCTCGGGCAGCAGGGCCAGCAGGTCGTGGTCGTCCTCGTCGGGGGTGTCGATCCACAGCTGGCACATGCCCGGGCCCCAGGGCCCCTCGCGCATCACCGTCGGCGGGACGATGCGCCAGCCGGTGGCCTGCGACAGCTCGTAGGCGGCGACCTCGCGGGCGGCCAGCGTGCCGGTGGGGAAGTCCCACAGCGGGCGCTCGCCGGCCACCGGCTTGTGGACGCAGTTCAAGGTCACGCCGTCCAGGGCCACCGTGCCGTACAGCGTGGCGTTGGAGGCGTTGGTGAGCCGGCCGGTGATGGTCAGCTCGCCGGCCGTCAGCACCTGCCGGATCCCGGCCGGATCCAGGTCCTGCTCGGCCTCGGCGTCCGCTCCGGGGGTGCTCAAGCGGCGCGCCGCCGGTAGCCGTTGGCGCGCGGGCACACGTGGCCCTCGGGGTCCAGGGGCAGCGAGCAGAACGGGCACGGCGGGCGCCCGGCCGACACCACGGCCTTGGCGCGGGACGTGAACGCCCTCGCCTGCGCGCCGGTGAGCCGCACCACCATGGTCGGCGGGCCGTCGGCCTCCATGTCGCCCAGCGGCGGCTCGCCCTCGCCCTCCATCGGCGCCATGGCCTCGATGACCACCCGCTGGGTCTCGCCGTCCCAGGCCAGGGCCAGGGCCGCGACCCGGAACTCCTCGAAGACCGGCTGCTCCAGGGGCTTGTCGTCGGCCAGCTCCAGCGGCGCGATCGCCGGGACCGGCGCGGCCCCGCCGGAGCGGCGCACGACCTCGTCCAGCAGGTCGTCCAGGCGCTCGGCCAGCGCCTCGACCTGCTCCTTCTCCAGCGCCACCGAGGTGATCCGGCCGCCGGAGGCCGCCTGCAGGTAGAAGGTGCGGTGCCCGGGGAGTCCGACGGTGCCGGCGACGAACCGCTCCGGGGGGTCGTAGACGAAGAGTTCCCGTGACACCGTGTTTCCTCCTACAAGCTTCGCGCTCAGGCCCTCTCCCGGGCCCCCGCAATCAAGCCTATGCGTTCAGGCGTTGTCGGCGCCCGCGCCGCCGCCCACTGCGGCGTCCGCGTCCGCTGATGGCGAACGCTCCGGGGCCGGCTTGTACGGTGCCGGGTCGCCGCCGACGTCGTTCAGGCGCACGACGAACGGCCGCATCTCGGTGTAGCGCACAGCCGTCACCGAGCACGGATCGCAGGTGATGCGCTGGAAGGAGTCCAGGTGCAGGCCCAGCGCGTCGGCGGCGACGGCCTTGATGACGTCGCCGTGCGAGAACAGCGCCCACACCGCCTCCGGTCCGTGTTCCGCGGCTATCAGGGTGTTCCATTCCCGCACCGCGGCCACCGCACGCGCGGACATCTCGGCCATCGACTCGCCCTCGGGCCCGGGGAAGCGCGCGGCCGAGGGATGCCCCTGCACCACCTTCCACAGCGGTTCCTTGGCCAGCTCGGCCAGCGGCCGGCCGGTCCAGTCGCCGTAGCGGCACTCCCCGATCCGCTCGTCCAGGCTCACCTTCACGCCCTCGCGGCCGGCCAGCACGATGTCGGCGGTCTGCCGGCAGCGCTCCAACGGGGAGCTCACCACGGCCGCCAGCGGCACCTCGGCCAGCCGTTTGGCCAGCTCTGCGGCCTGCTGCTCGCCGCGCTCGTCCAGGCGCACACCCTTGGTCCAGCCGGCGAGGATGCCGGAGCTGTTCGCGGTGGTGCGGCCGTGGCGGATCAGAAGTACCAGGGTCACACGCCTCACCCTACGACCACTCCGCCGTCAGCGTCGGACTGGGATCGGACTGGGATCGGGCCGGGGTCGGGCCGGGGTCGGGCCGGGGTCGGGCCGGGATTGGGCCGGGATTGGGCCGGGCGCTGTGGCCTGCGGGATAATCGCCGGCATGATCGTCGACTCAGCGACCTATCAGAACGGCCGCCGCGTGACCGCGCCCGAGGACTTCTCGGACGCGCTCCAGCAGGCCCGCACCTGCGGCGACCCGGCGGCGTTCCTGTGGCTGGGGCTGTTCGAGCCGGAGCCGGACGAGCTGGACCTGGTGGCGCGCGAGTTCGGGCTGCACCCGCTGGCCGTGGAGGACGCGGTGAGCGCCCACCAGCGCCCCAAGCTGGAGCACTACAAGGGCTCGACCTTCCTGGTGTTCAAGACCCTGCTGGAGGCCGACCCGCATCATCCGCTGCAGCTCGGCGAGATCTCGGTGTTCCTCGGCGAGAACTTCGTCGTCACCGTCCGGCACGGCGCGGCCAACCCGCTGTCGGGGGTGCGGCGCCGGGTCGAGGACCAGCCGGAGCTGCTCCAGCACGGCCCCAGCGCGGTGCTGTACGCGGTCGCCGACTCGATCGTGGACTCCTACAGCGGCTACGCGCAGCTGATGCAGGACTCGATCGACCAGCTGGAGACCGAGGTCTTCTCCCCCGGCCGCGGCGACTACGGCGGGCCGATCTACGCGCTCAAGCGCAACGCGATCGTGTTCGCGCGCGCCGTGGTACCGCTGGTGATGCCGACGAAGGCGCTGGTCGCCGGGCAGGAGGAGCGGATCGCGAAGGAGACCCAGCCCTACTTCCGGGACGTGGCCGACCACGTGCTGCGCGCCACCGACGGCGCGCGGGAGTGGAACGAGCTGCTGGACCACATGCTGGACGCGGACCGCTCGCGGGTGTCGGTGCAGCAGAACGACGACATGCGGCGGATCTCGGCGTGGGCGGCGATCCTGGCGGTGCCGACGGCGATCGCCGGGATCTACGGGATGAACTTCGACGACATGCCGGAGCTGCACTACCACTACTCGTACTACGTCGTGCTCGGGGTCATGGCGACGTCGTGCGTGGTCCTGTACGTGCTGCTGAAGCGGGCGAAGTGGCTGTGAGCGAGGTCCTGGTACCGCCGGCGGAGCTGGAGCTGACCCGGTTCCCGCACGACGCCCGGGATCGGCTGCGGGCCTGGGACGCGGCCGATGAGTACCTGCTGCGGCATCTCGGTGAGGGGCCGGAGCTCTCGGGGCACGTGGTGGTGTTCGGCGACCGATGGGGCGCGATCAGCACGTCGCTGGCGCTGTCCGGGACGCGGGTCACGCAGGTCACGCAGATCTCTGATTCGTATCTCGGCCGGCGGGCCACTGCCGAAAACCTTGCCAGGAACGGGAAGGAGCGCTCGTCTGTAGCTCTGGTGGCGACTCCCGACGAGGTCCCGGGGCCGGTCGACGTACCGATCGACGTACTGCTGGTGCGGGTGCCGAAGTCGTTGGCGTTGCTGGAGGACCAGCTGTGGCGGTTGCGGCCGCTCGTCGGCTCCGGGACCACCGTCGTCGGGACCGGCATGGTGACCGAGATCCACACCTCGACGCTCGCAGCCTTCGAGCGGATCCTCGGCCCCACGCGGACGTCGCCGGCGGTCCGCAAGGCCCGGTTGATCCTCTGCGAGCCGGACCCGGACCTGCCGCGTCCGGAGAACCCGTGGCCGCTGACATATCAGCTTCCTGATGGCATCGGCGCCGCGAGCGGACGCCCCGTGGTGAACTACGCGGGGACGTTCTCCGCCGACCACCTGGACATCGGCACGCGCTTCTTCCTGCCGTGGCTGCCGACCCGCTCCGACGCGGCACGCATCGTCGACCTGGGGTGCGGCAACGGTGTCGTGGGGCTGGCGGCGGCGTTGGCGAATCCCGGCGCCGCGGTGACGTTCGTCGACGAGTCGTACCAGGCACTGGCCTCGGCGCGCGCCACCTTCGAGGCGACGTTCGCACCGGGTGAGCGGCAGGCGGAGTTCCTCGCCGCCGACGGCATGGCGGGGTTCGAGCCGGGCGGCGTCGACCTGGTGCTGAACAATCCGCCGTTCCACAGCCATCAGGCCACGACCGACGCGACCGCGTGGCGCATGTTCACCGGGGCGCGGGCGGCTCTGCGGCGCGGCGGGGAGATGTGGGTGGTCGGAAACCGGCATCTGGGATATCACGTGAAGCTGAAGAGGTTGTTCGGCAATTGCGATGTGATGGCCAGCAATCCGAAGTTCGTGGTGCTGCGGGCGATGCGGCGCTAGGAGACCTGGGCGCCGGATCGCCGCGGGCGTCGGCGCATCGCGCGTCTCGCTGCGTTTTCCTGTCCCAACCTTCGCCGTTTCCCTTGACCGCGTAATGCGCGGCCAAAATGATGAGCGGCATGGTCGGCATATCTGAGAACGGCGTCACCGGAGCGGGAACCATGCCTTTCCGCGGCGGACATACCTGGTACCGCGTATTCGGTGACCTGTCCGCGGTCGGTCCGTTGCCGTTGGTACTCCTGCACGGCGGTCCCGGTGCGGTGCACGACGGGTTGCTGCCGCTGGCGGACCTGTTCTCGCCGGAGCGGCCGGTCGTTCTCTACGACCAGGTCGGCTGCGGCAACTCCACGCACCGGCCGGACTGGCCGCCGCAGGAGTGGACCGTGCAGCTGCACCTGGAGGAGCTGGAGACGCTGGTCTGCCACCTGGGGCTGGACGAGTTCCACCTGCTCGGCCATTCCTGGGGCGGGTTCCTGGCCGCCGAGTACGCGCTCAAGCACCCCCTGCACGTCGCCTCGCTGACCCTGTTCAGCACCGCGGCGTCCACCGAGCTGATGACGGCCTCGGTCCTGGGGCGGATCACGGCGCTGGCCGAGCAGGGGCTGCCGCCGGCGGAGTTCGTGACGCGGCACCTGTGCCGGGTGCCGATGCCCGAGCCGCTGGTGCGCACCTTCGCACAGCTGGCCGAGTTCCCCGAGGTGAACACGGCGATGGCGGGCAGCGACGAGGCCGGCGAGCTGGCCGGCACGCTGGCCGGGTGGAGCGTGGTCGACCGGCTGCCCGGGATCGATCCGCCCACGCTGGTCCTGGGCGGCGAGCACGACGAGCTGGACGCGGCCGCGCGGCAGCCGTTCCTGGACCGGATCCCGGACGTGCGCGGGCACGAGTTCGCCGGGGCGAGCCATGTCGCGTACATCGAGACGCCCGAGGCGGTGCGGGTCGTGCTCGGGGTGTTCCTGGCCGAGCACGACCTGGTGTGAGGGCCTCCGCGCCCCGGTCCGGTCCCGGTCCGGTCCGGTCAGTCGACCAGCACCAGCTGCTCGGCCTCGGCGATGATCTCCTCCGGCGTCGGCGGCGTGAGCAGCAGCTCGGCGATCCGGGCGTGCCCGGGGTCGCCGGCCGCCACGCTGGCGGCCACCGATTCGCGCACGTCGTAGCGGGTGGTCCGGAGCTGCACGTCCGGCCCGAGCAGGGCCCAGTGCGCCACCCCGGGCTCGCCGCGGTGGTACGGCAGCCCGACGCTGCCGGGGTTGACGCTGCGCCGGGTGCCCACGAAGCGGTCGAACTGCAGGTGGGTGTGGCCGGTCACCAGGACGTCCTCCTCGATGCCGGCGGTCATCTCGGCGAAGCGCTGCTCGGAGGTGCCGGGCGTGACCGCCTCGTGGTCGCTGCGCGGGGAGCCGTGGCAGAAGCGGACCGGGCCCAGGCCCCGTACGTCCACGACCACGCTGAACGGGAAGGAGCCGACGAAGGCCAGCGCCCCGGTGCCGTGCTGGGCCGGGACCCACTGCTGGCGCGGGTTGGCCGGGGTGTGGGCGCCGGTGGTGATCTGCCGGACGTAGCGCTCGCTGTTGCCGCGCACGCACACCGCGCGCGGACCCAGGGCCTTGACGATGGCGACCGTCCCGTCGGGGTCGACACCCCAGGTCAGGTCGCCGTTGAAGACCACCAGCGAGGCGGCGGCGACCTCGGGCTCGGCGAGCACGGCCCGCAGCGCCGGGACGTTGGCGTGCACGTCGGACAGTACCGCGACCCGGTCCACCGGCCCATAACGCTTGGCCTGGCCTTCCCACGACGCGGGACCGTAGAACTCAGAGGACATCGGGGGCCTCCCCGGGACGGCGAACGAGTGTTTCCGTCGATTCAGCCTAATCGCGGTCCTGATGGTGGGCGAGAAGTGACCGAGCACTGAGACCCGGAGCGTGACTCGGACTGGGACCCGGACCGTGACCGGCATCGTCGAGCACGCTGATCAGCTCGGTGAAGGACGCGATCTCCGCACCGGCCCAGTCGTCCTCGCGGTCGTGCGCGCTGTTGCTGTGCCAGTCCTCGGCGCGCAACATCAGCGGCGTCATCCCGACCGCGGCCGCCCCGCTGAGCTCGCGCGAACCGCCGTCGCCGACGTACACGCACTGGGCCGGGGACACCCCGAGGCGGTCGGCGACGAGCCGGAAGAAGGCGGGGTTCGGCTTCTTCAGGCCCTCGTCGCAGGAGAAGACGGCGGTGTCGAAGGACTCGGCGACGGCGAAGCCGGGCCAGGCGACGGGCACCTCGGGGGTGCAGTCGCTGAGCAGGCCCAGGCGGTAGCCGCGGGCTTTGAGGGCGCGCAGCGCGGCGGGGACGTCGTCGCGGAAGACGAACAGGGCGTTCTGGGCCTCGACCCGTGCCTCGCAGGCGGCCGCCAGGGCCGCCTCGGTGGGCTCGACGCCGCAGCGGCGGGCCAGGGCCCGGAAGGTCTCCGCCAGGTCGCCCAGGGCGCCGGTGGCGCGTTCGACGAAGCTCGCGCTCAGCGTCTCCCGCCACTGGGCGGCCGGCAGGCCCAGGGGCGCCGCGCTGGCCGCGGCGGCTTGGGTCCAGACCTCGTCGGGGGTGCTTTCGGTGAGCGTGCCGAAGAAGTCGATGACGACCGCGGTGTAGGCGGGAGGCGAAGTGGGCTCCATCGCCGCAGTGTAGGCACGGTCGGCCGGGGCGGGCACGCGATGCGGCCCGCCGCCGCCCGGCAGCGCTTGCTGATGTCCTGTCATGCCCTACGGCAGGAAGGGCCGCTGCCGCCACTGCGCGTCGGCCGGCCGCAGGTCGTCCAGCGCGTTCGTGGTGATCGCGGTGGTCAGCGCCAGCACCCCGGCCACGGCGAGCGGGTTGTGCAGCTCCCCGGCCAGGATCAGCTTGGTCACCTCGGAGCGGTCGGCCCACACCGTAGACATGTCCGCCTCCTCGTGCTCCCGGGCGTACTGCTCGCCGTCGGCCTCACGGACACCGCGCGCGAGATAGACGCGGATCGCCTCGTCGGAGCCGCCTGGGGTGGTGAACAGGTCGACCAGGACCCGCCAGTCGTCGGCCTGCTGGTGCGCCTCCTCGTAGAGCTCGCGCTTGGCGGCCTCCAGCGGGTTCTCCCCGGGATGGTCCAGCAGGCCCGCAGGCAGCTCCCACAGGCGCCAGCCGACCGGGTGCCGGTACTGGCGGACCAGCAGCACGCGGTCGGCCTCGTCCAGGGCTACCACGCCGACCGCACCGGGGTGCACGACGTAGTCGCGCTCGGCGACCTGGCCGTCGACCATCTTCACGGTGTCGGTGCGGATGGAGATCACATGCCCGCGGAACTTCTCCTCCGAGGCCAGCACCGGCCACTTCTCGGGTTCGTCGCGGATCTCCATCACGCTCCCTGCGATCGCGGTTCGCGGCCCGGCGGGCTCGGCCGGGCCGATGATCGAAGCCTATCGCGAGAGATGCTTCAGGGCGCCGGGGACGGTCGGGAATGCGAGCGCATGCCCCTTCGTATCAGCCCTGGATAAAGGGACGAAAACACGTGTGCCCCGGCACGAAGCCGGGGCACACAGTATCGCCGACAAGCAGCGGGGCGAGGATCAGGCCCCCGCGGCCGTCTCCGCCAGCGCCTCACCGGCGGCGGTCGCGGCAGCGGTCGCCGCCGCGCCGGCCGCCGCGCCCTTCGAACGCTCCACCGCGGCGGCGATCAGGCCGGCGAACAGCGGATGCGGGCGGGTCGGGCGCGAGCGCAGCTCGGGGTGCGCCTGCGTACCGACCAGGAAGGGGTGCGTCTCGCGCGGGAGCTCGACGAACTCCACCAGGCGGCCGTCCGGGGAGGTGCCGGAGAAGACCAGGCCGGCCTCCTCCAGGCGCGGCCGGTAGGCGTTGTTCACCTCGTAGCGGTGGCGGTGGCGCTCCTCGATGTACGGGGCGCCGTCGTACAGGTCGCGCACGACGCTGCCCTCGGCCAGCTTGGCCGGGTACAGGCCCAGGCGCATGGTGCCGCCCAGGTCGCCCTGGCCGGCCACGATGTCGCGCTGGTCGGCCATGGTGGAGATCACCGGGTCCGGGGTGGCCTCGTCGAACTCCGAGGAGTTGGCGGCGGCGATGCCGGCCAGGTTGCGGGCGCCCTCGATCACGATGCACTGCAGGCCCAGGCACAGGCCCAGCAGCGGGATCTTGTTCTCGCGGGCGTACTTGACCGTGTTCACCTTGCCCTCGATGCCGCGCACGCCGAAGCCGCCGGGGACGCAGATCGCGTCCACGCCGGTCAGGTGCTTGGCCGCGCCCTCGTCGGTCGCGCACTCGTCGGAGGGGACCCAGCGGATGTTCACCCGCGCGGAGTTGGCGAAGCCGCCGGCCCGCAGCGCCTCGCTCACCGACAGGTAGGCGTCCGGCAGGTCGATGTACTTGCCGACCAGGGCGACGGTGAGGTCGTGGTCCGGCTCGTGCACCCGGCGCAGCAGGTCGTCCCACTGCGTCCAGTCCACGTCCCGGAACGGCAGGTTCAGCCGCCGCACCACGTAGGCGTCCAGGCCCTCGGTGTGCAGGACCTTGGGGATGTCGTAGATGGACGGGGCGTCCACGGCCGCGGCCACGGCCTCCTCGTCCACGTCGCACATCAGCGAGATCTTGCGCTTGATGACCTGGCTGATCGGCCGGTCGGCGCGGCACACGATGGCGTCCGGCTGGATGCCGATGCTGCGCAGCGAGGCCACCGAGTGCTGGGTCGGCTTGGTCTTCATCTCCCCCGACGGGCCGATGTAGGGCACCAGGGAGACGTGCAGGAAGAACACGTTGTCCCGGCCGACCTCGTGCCGCAGCTGGCGCGCGGCCTCCAGGAACGGCAGCGACTCGATGTCCCCGACGGTCCCGCCGACCTCGGTGATCACGATGTCCACGTCCTCGCCGCCCATGCGCCGGATCCGGGACTTGATCTCGTTGGTGATGTGCGGGATCACCTGCACGGTGTCGCCGAGGTACTCCCCGCGCCGCTCCTTGGCGATCACCGCGGAGTACACCTGGCCGGTGGTGACGTTCGCCGAGCCGTGCAGGTCGGTGTCCAGGAAACGCTCGTAGTGGCCGACGTCCAGGTCGGTCTCGGCACCGTCGTCGGTGACGAACACCTCGCCGTGCTGGAACGGGTTCATCGTCCCGGGGTCGACGTTGAGGTAGGGGTCGAGCTTCTGCATCGTGACCCGCAGACCTCGGGCCTTGAGCAGGGCACCCAGCGAGGAGGCGGTGAGGCCCTTGCCGAGGGAGGAGGCGACGCCCCCGGTTACGAACAGGTGTTTCGTCTGATGTGCCAAGGGGGGCTCCCGCGGATCGCTGCTGACTGTGCTGATAAGTACAGGCGGTCCTTCTTGCCTGTCATCCACGGGAGACCAGGATATCAGCAGTTGCGGGGCCCGGAGCTCACGGGTCGATCATGGGGTGGACAGGTGTCGGCAACATCCCGTTCATGCCGAATACGCGGCGAGCACCGCGGCCAGTTCCTCTTCCGGCCCCGGCCACAGCGCGTCCCAGTCCGGCGCGCCGCCCGCCGGCGCGGACCCGTCGCAGGCCTCGGCGAGCGCCCGCGCCAGCGCCTCGGGGTCGCCGGGCCCGATCAGCGGCAGGTGGCCCGCGGTGACCTCGGCCACGCCGCCGACGTCGGTGGCGATCACGTGCGGCACGCCGGCCCGCAGCGCCTCCTGCAGCGCCAGCGGCCGGGCCTCCCAGGTGCTGCACATCACGAACACGTCGGCGGCGCGCAGCAGATCGGCGATGTCGGAGCGGTGGCCGAGCAGGGCCACCGGGAGGTCGTGGCCGTCGATGACGGCCTGGAGCGCGGAGCGCCCGCGGCCCTCGCCGGCGATGGCGACCGGCGGGACGCCGGCCGGCCCGAGACGGTCCTTCAGGATGATCAAGGCCTTGAGAAGGGTGGCGTAGTCCTTCTGCGGGGCGAGGCGGCCGACGGCCAGCACCAGGCGGCGGTCGTCGTCCCCGGCCAGGCCGAGTTCGCTTCTGAGCGCCGTTCGCACCTCCGGTGCGGAAACTGTCGGCGCGGGCAGGGCCGGGGCCACGACCGGCCCGAAGCGCGCGTCCTTCGCGCCGTTCCCGGCGACCGCCTCGACCAGGTCGTGGGAGGCTGCCAGGACCGCGTCGGCGCGCTGGGCGATCAGCCGCATCAGCATTTCGCCGGCGCGGTTCGCGGGCGCGTTGTGCAGGGTCACCACGGTGCGCTTGCGGGTCGCCAGGCACGCCGCGGCGCCGGCGCGCAGGCCGTGGGCGTGCACGACGTCCACCCGGGCCTGGCGGGCGGCGTGGCGGATCGCCGGTATGGCCCCGGTCCCGGTGGCGACCAGGGTGCGGACGTCGTGGCCGACCTCGCGCAGGGCCCTGGTGAGGGTGTCGACGTGCACGCCGATGCCGCCGGTGCTCTCGGGGCGGACCAGCAGGATCCGTAGCGGGGACTCGGTCATCAGCGGCGGCTGGGTCAGGGGGAGCTGGGTCATCGGGCGGGCCTACGTCTTCTGTTGTCGACCGTGGCGCGCAGCCACTTGCCGCATTCGGTGTCCGGAAGCAGCCGTTTGGCGGCGACGATCGCCGTGAGGACGAACAGCCCGACGGTCAGCAGCGCGGTCGCGCCACCGATGAGCATCGCACGTACCGGGCCGGTGGCGCCGAACAGTCCGGCGAAGACCATCCCGACCGGCGCGGCCACGGCCGCGGCGAGCGCCGCCACCACCCCGGCCCGGCCGACGCCGACCAGCGCGTCGCGGCTGTGGCCGCGGCGGACGGCGGTGAGCAGCGCGGCGCCGGCCACCGCCATGCCCAGGGTGTTGCCCAGGCCGAGCGCGATGACGGCGTTCTGGCCGGGCAGCAGCCAGACCAGGGTGAGGTCGGCGGCCAGGACGGTGAACCAGCCCGCGCACACCGCCGTCGCGGCGGCGCGGCCCCGGCCCGCGGCGTACAGGGCCCGGCTGAGGTGGGCCAGCAGGCCGTAGCCGATCAGGCCGGGGGCGAAGGCGGTCAGGCCCTGGCCCATCATCTCGACGGTGACGCTGCCGCCGGTGCCGTGGCGCGCGGTGAGGAACAGCCGGGCGGTCGGCCACGCGGCGGCGGCCAGCACCGAGGCGCCGGCCGCGGAGAAGATCAGCACGGCCTGGGTGGTGGCCGCCACGCCGTGCGCGTAGCCGTGCCGGTCCCCAGCCGCCCACTTGGCGGACAGATCGGTGAAAGCGCTGGTCGCGACCGGAACGGCGAGCACCGCGTACGGCAGCGAGTAGACGGCCCAGACCAGGTTGAAGACGGTGAGGGTGCCGGTCGAGGCGTGCCCGGCGTTGGACAGCAGCACGATGGTCAGCACCGCGAGCTGCTGGGCGATCAGGGTCGCGACGCCGGCGACGCCCAGCGAGCGGGCCCTGCGCGCGACGCCTTCGGGGAAGCGGAACGTCGGGCGCAGCGCGAGCTTGGCCCGCCGAACGGCCGGCAGCAGGGACAGCACCAGGATCAGGACACCGGCGGATGTGCCAAGCGCTAGTACTAGCTCGGGGGCCTTGTGCAGATCGCGCAGGTGCGCGCCGCGGCCGCGATCCAGGAAGGCGAAGACGGTGTAGGAGGCGATGACCACCAGGCTGGACAGCAGCGGCGCGAGCGCCGGGGCCAGGAAGCGGCGGTCGGCTTGCAGGGTCGCGCCCAGGACGACGGCGGCGCCGTAGAGCGGGATCTGCGGCAGGAAGAAGATCAGGAACCTGCTGATCTGGGCCGTGTAGTCGGGGCCGTGTCCGCTACCCAGTATCTGGCCCATCGGCCCGGCCAGCGCGACACCGGTCGCGGACAGCGGGATCAGGATAGCGAGCGTCCAGGTCAGCAGCGCCGAGACGATGCGCGAGGCCCGGGCCCGGTCGGCCGGGCCGTCGCCGCCGCCGGTGAGCGGGCCGGCCAACAGGGGGACGGCGACCCCGGCCAGGGCGCCGCCGGCGGTGATCTCGAAGACGATGTTCGGGAGCTGGTTCGCGGAGTTGTAGGCGTCGGCCAGGGAGCCGGCGCCGACGGTGTGGGAGAAGACGAGCCAGCGGCCGAAGCCGACGACGCGGGAGGCGACGGTCGCTATGGCGATGAGGACGGCGGCGCCGAGGAGGGTGGAGGCGCGGTGGGTGGAGGCGCGGCGGGGGCGGCGGGTACTCGGTGCGCCGGTCGCGGTGCCGTGCTGCTGGGGCACCGTGGCCGGGGCGCCGGACTTCGGCTCGACGGCCTCGGCCTCGGCCTCGGCCTCGGCCTGCGCCTCCGCCGACAGGTGCTCGATCCGGACCTCGGCCATCTCAGGCGTCGCCTTGCTTCGGGATACGGCCCCACTCGTCGATGGCGCGCAGCGGCGGCGTGGCGGCGATGACCTTGGTGAAGCTGACCTTCTCGCTGGCGGCGGTGAGCGCGGCGAGGGCCGCGGCCAGGCCGACAAGCCCGGTCCGCGAGGCGCGCGCGGCGGCGGCGACCCCGAGCGCGGCGCCGAGGGCGTTGGCCCCGCAGTCACCGAGCATCGCCTGCTCACCGAGGTCTTCGGGCAGCAGCGCGGCGGCGCCACCGAGGGCCGCCGCCGTGAGGAGTCCGCTGGGGGATCCCCGCAGCACACCGCCGGCGGCGCCGATCACGGCGGCCTTGGTGGCGCGTCCGGGACGGAGGTCGAAGAGGTTCACGACGTTGGCGGCCCCGGCGACGACCAGGCCGGCCAGGACCCGGTCGAGCGGATCGCGGCGGACGACGGCACCGGCGGCCAGACCGATCGCTCCGATGCCGAGGATCTTGACGGCCCCGGTGGTGACCTCGCCGTGCGCGAGGGCGGAGAGGTGACCGCGGAAGCCCTTGGCGGCGCCGCGCTCGTTGAGGTCGTCGTAGAGGCCGACGGCGCCGGCGCCCAGGGCCGCACCGCAACCGGCGAGGCGGAGCGTGCTGGGCAGGCCCGGGGCGAGCAGGGCGGCCGCGGCGACGCCGAGGGTGACGGCGGGACCTTCGAGGAGGGTGAGCTCGCGGCCGCGATTGTTCTTACGGATCCAGCACTCCCGGCCGCCGGGAGGCCGCGCGTTCAGCAGACGATACGCACCGCGGGCGGCTCCCCCGCCGAGGGCGGCAGCCGCCACGACTCCGCCCACACCGACCACCCGCTCGACGCTACCCGCTCCGGGCGCGCGGGAGGCTGAACGACGCGCGCCGGAACCGTTCGCACTGATGAACACGCTCGGCAACCTACCCGCCGCCGCGGCTGAGCGGCCAGCATCGGCGGCCAAGCCGATCAGCCCGGCCACTCCGCCGGCCCGCCACCCGGCCGCGGCGCCCGACCGGCCGGCACCGCCGACCGATCCAGCCGATGTGCCACCCCGCACCCGCCATCCGCCCACCGGCGACAAACCTCTCCCCATACCGGCGCGCCGCCGTCTCAGTGCAGGTCCGGCAGCGGCCCGTCGGCCGTCCCGGTGAGTCCGTAGTGCCCGGTCTTGCCGCCGGCGGCCTCGGCCAGGGCGAACACCGTGATGATGCGCCCGGAGGGCTGGTCGGCGGTGTCGGCCGTCGACACGTTCTTCGACACCCAGTTGTCCTTCAGCGCCGCGGCGAGCAGGCCCGGGGAGGCCGCCGAGGACGCCGGGCCGGCCAGGACCGCGCCGAGGGAGCGGCCGCCGCCGGTCAGGTCCTTGAGGAAGCCCAGGTACAGGGTGTCGGCGGCGTCGTTGGCCGCCGAGCCGGAGGAGGGGGCCGGCGGGGCCAGGACCACCACCAGGTCCGCGGAGCTGGCGCTGGCCGACTTCACGTCCAGGAAGCCCGCATTGCTGTACGCGGTGAGCACGTCCTGGGACGCCTGGTCGGTGATCGTCTGCTCGCCGACGCCGGCCGGGGTGGCCGGTATCCGGTGCACCACCGCGCCGGCGATGTCGGCCAGGGCGATGACCGGGGAGGGGGGCGCGGAGCTCGCCGACGAGGACGGGCTCGGCAGCTGCGCTCCCCCGCGCTCGGCGGCCGGGAGCTTCGCGGCGGCCGCGGACAGCTTGCCGGCCTGGCCCGGGTCCAGCAGCGCCGACTTCAGGCTCACCTCGCCGGTGACCTCGGCACCGGCCTTGCCCAGCAGATCGGCCATGGCGTCGCCGGCCGAGCCGTCGGCGCCGGGCAGCATCACCACGGCCACCGAGTGGCCGGTGAGCTTGCCGGCCACGGCGTCCGGACCGAGCGCGGCGATGAGGCTGTCCCGGTCCCGGACCTGGGCGTTGAGCTCGTTCTGGGTGCTGTGCAGGGTCTGGTTCTGGCCGCGCAGCGAGGACAGCTGGTTGTTCAGCTCGTCGTAGGCGACCTTGCTCAGGTAGGAGGAGCCGATGACCAGGCCGACGGTCAGGGCCAGGAAGACCGCGACGATGGAGACGACGTGGTACCGGAAGTCGATCACGTGAACAGTCCCCGCAGCCGGAATAGGGGGCTTTGCCACCCGCTGGGAGCAGCGCCGACGCCTGCCGGGCGTACCGAGGCCGCCACCGGCAGAGGATCATTCCCTGAGCGCCCTTCGGGCCGTCGTTGCCGCACGTATCTCCCAGCTCACGGACGAATCGGTCTCGATCCAACGACCGGTCAAGTCAGGTGAAGCCTACGCGCTCGCCCGCCGGTAGCCGGTAGTCGGCTATGTCCGCAGGATCTCAGACCACCGACCGATGGTTCGTCGGCCGAGCCCCGTACGGCTTCCGCTCGATTGAGGCACCCGACGGCGAGGACAAGACCCTTGAGCACGACCCGGCACAGGTCCGCATTCTCCACTGGATGCGCGCTGAGATGGTCGGAGGACGGTCGCTCAATGCCGTCGTAGACGACCGGACGACTACGTCGAGGCCATGGTCTGGTTGGTGGGTCGAACGCTGTCGGACCCGAAACACTTCCACCGCTCGTACTCGACCCTGGAGATCGACCGCCTCACGAACGCCCGGCCAAACACCGAGACCGCGTCAAGCGCGTCGCCCGATACACCTCCTTCGAGCAGCAGCAGGCCACGGCGCACGAAGCTCCCTACTGGCGTGCCATGTGCATGCGCATCTCGCTGGGAGCGTCGACGATCAGGTCGCCGGACAGGTCGACGGTGACGCTGTGCAGGGTGCCGGTGAAGGCGAACGGCGCTTGGTAGTCGAAGGTGATCGCCGACCCCGGGTTGGCGCCGCAGCACATGCCGCCCGGGTTGAACGCGACCGGTGTCGTCATCGGCATGTCCGTCTCGCCCACCAGCCGACTGTCGATGTACAACTGCGCGCGGCCGGGTGATCCCTTGCCGTGCGGGATGTCCGGCTGGCCGGTGGGCTCGAACTCGAAACGGAGCGTGTGCCGTCCCTCGGACAGCGGCTCGTCCGACTTCACGGAGTGCATTACGCGGTTGACGTAGTTGTGGACGTAGTGCAGGCGGTCGTCCTTGACGTACAGGGCCCAGCCTCCGGAGCCGGTGCCCTGGCACAGCAGGACGCCCTGTGCGCCGCCGGACGGGATCTCCACCTCGGCGGTCACGCTGTGCGGCCGGTTGAGCACCCGAGGCGCGACGGCGGCGGGAACCACCTGGGTACCGGGGCGGAACAAGTAGCTGGTCCGAGCCTCGGTGACCTGCGGGCGCTCGACCAGCATCCGGTGCAGGACACTACCGTCGATCGGCAGCACGCCGTACTTGCCAGCCTCGACGTACCACAGCGCGATCATCTCGATGAGCTTGGCGCGGTGGTCGTCGTCAGCGAGGTTCGTGTTCTCAGTGAGGTCCTCGTCGACGTGGTACAGCTCCCAGTGGTGCGCGTCCAGATCGTCCAGGGCCTCCGCCGTGATCGGAGTGCCGAACGGCTGTGCCGCCTCCGCGAACGAGGACCCGGGCCACGGGCACACGGCCCGCCATCCCTTGTGATCGATGGCCCGGTGGCCGAGCATCTCGTAGTACTGGGTGTGGTGGCGCGTAGCCGCGGCGGCGTCCGTGAACGTGTGTGCGAAGCTGACGCCATGCAAAGACGACTGGGTGACCCCGTGGATCGTCGCCGGCGGTTCGAGCCCCAGCACGTCGAGCACGGTGGGGACCATGTCGATGAGGTGAGCGAACTGTGTGCGGATCTCACCGCGCGCGCGGATCCGCTGGGGCCAGTGGACCAGGAACGGATCGCTGACGCCGCCGCGGTAGGTCTCACGCTTCCAGCGCCGGAACGGGGTGTTCCCCGCCCACGTCCAGCCCCACGGGTAGTGGTTGAACGTCGTCGGACCGCCGAGCTCGTCGATCCGGGCCAGGCTCTCCGCCAACGACTCCGGGGCGTTGTTGAAGAACTGGAGCTCGTTGGTGGTGCCGGTGAGCCCGCCCTCCGCGCTGGCGCCGTTGTCGGACACCACCATGATCAGGGTGTTGTCGAGTTCGCCGGTCTCCTTCAGGAAGTCCAGCAGCCGTCCGATGTGGTGGTCGGTGTGGCTGAGGAATCCGGCGAAGACCTCCATCATGCGGGCGGCGAGCCGCCGCGCGTCCGGGGACAGCGATTCCCACTCGGGCACGTCGGGATCGTGCCGTGACAGCTGTGCATCCGCCGGCAAGACTCCGAGTTGCTTCTGCCGGTCGAAGGTCTTTTGGCGGTAGGCGTCCCAGCCGTCGTCGAAGTGGCCCCGGTAGCGGTCGGCCCACTCCTTGGGCACGTGGTGCGGGGCGTGCGTGGCGCCTGGGCAGAAGTGCATGTAGAACGGCTTGTCCGGAGCCACCTGCTTGAGGTCGGCGATGAACGAGATCGCCTTGTCGGTCAGGTCGGCAGTGAGGTGGTAGCCCTCCTCGGGCGTCGCCGGCGGCTCGACCTGGTGGTTGTCGTAAACCAAGTCGGGATACCACTGGCTGGTGTCGCCCCCCAGGAAGCCGTAGAAGCGCTCGAAGCCACGGCCCAGCGGCCAGCGGTCGTACGGCCCGGCCGCCGACTCGTGCTCCGAGGGCACCAGATGCCACTTGCCCACCATGTAGGTGCTGTAGCCGTGCTGAAGCAGCATCTCGGACAGGAACCCGTTCTCGAACGGGATCTGCCCGTTGTAGCCGGGGTACCCGGTGGCGGCCTCGGTGATGGCGGCCATGCCGTTGGCGTGGTGGTTGCGGCCGGTGACGATGCACGAGCGGGACGGCGAGCACAGCGCTGTGGTGTGCATGTTGTTGTACAGCAGCCCACCTGCGGCCAACGCGTCCAGGTTGGGTGTCGCGATCGGGCTGCCGTAGCAGCCCAGCTGCCCGAATCCGGTGTCGTCCAGGACGATGAACAGCACGTTCGGCGCCCCAGGGACCGCCCTCACCGGCCGCGGCCACGCCGGGCTGGACTCGTCGGTCGTCCGCCCGATCGTCCCTGGGAACGTCTGCCCGGGCCCGTACTCGCTCAACGCCTGTGACATGACTGTCTCCGCTCCACCGGCACGCATCTCATCTCGCGCAGGGCGCATGTGCAAACGCTCCTGGACGGGGATGGGCCTGCGGGCTTCCGTATCCGGTCGTCGCCCCTGGGCCGGGGCTCAGGGCCGACGCTAGGCAACGCGGAACACCACGGCCACAGCGGATAGGCCAGCTGGGTGCGCTCCTGCTGGCGATCCATGGGTACCTGCCGCTCCGTCTCAGGAGATCTCGCAACGAGATCCGACATTCGGCATCTCGGGGCGACTCTCAGACGGCGAATGCTGAAGCACCCCACCGGAGGAACGCGTCAGCTTTCTTCCGCATCCGGGGCCTTGTTCAGCTCATCACGTGCCGCATGCTCGACGAGGAGGGGGATGAACAGACGGATTCGGCTGCCGTCGAAGCTGTGATAGGCGTGCTCCACCAGGTCCGCCACCCGCTGGGGTGCCGCGTCGGCGAAGATCCGCTGCAGACGTGCCGTCAGGGCGGTGATCGCGTCCTGCTCCATGTGGGTGGACCGGTTCGGCATGGCCTCTCCGAGATGATCTCCCTGCGGTGGCTGCGTCGACAAGGACGGCCGGAGTCACGCAGGCCGCCTCCAAGCTACTTCGGCGCCACACCTGACGCCAGGGTCCAAAGACCTTGGTCCAAAGACCTTGGTCCAAAGACCTTGGTCCAAAGCGACTCGCCTCACCCCGGCCATCATGACCTCGGCCCCGGACTGTCCGCGGGAGTGATCAGCCCGTAGTGGCCGTCGTAGCGGTGATACAGGACGTTCGCCCTGCCGGCTGTGGGATCAACGAAGAACACGAACGGCAGGCCGAGGGCTTCGAGCCGTTCGGCGGCCTGGCCGGTACTCAAAACGGGGGCTGAGACTTGGCTGATCGTCAACGGCACCGCGGAAGGGCCCTGCTCCGGAAAGGAGGTGGTGTGCGCCATCCGCAAGCCAGTGGGGCCGGCACGGTAGATCACGCTGTCCATTCCGGTGCCGGCGTCCGTGAAAAGGTGGAAGTCGTAGTCCATCGAGTCCATCTCGAACGCGGCCTCGTCGGGTGACTCCCACGGCAGTGCGAACGACGTGTGCCGGATGATCTCGCGGTCCTCCACCGGGCGCGGAAAGTGATCCGGACGGCGGGCCGACTCGCTGATGTGCCGCCACTGCCCAGGACCGGGCCTGCCTCCACGCCGGGCCTCCCAGTGCTCGTTGGCGTCGGCCAGCCGCCGCTGGAGGCGTCCCGTCAGCAGGTCCACCGCCTCTCGCATGGTGGCCGCGGCCGCGTGGGCACGTATCAGGCGGCCGTCCAGGTCCACCACCGCTTGGACGACCGCCGGACGCGGCACAGCATGGTCCCGTCCCTGGATCAGCTTCACTCGCATGAACAGGATCGGTTCGCGCACCCGACCGGCCAGCGCTGCCGTCTTGGCGCGGGCGTAGTCGACGACCCACGCCGCGACCTGCCCTTGGACGACGGTCTGCACCTGTAAAACGGTGCTCGTCTGCCTCATGGCTCACTCCTTGTGTCGTTCCAGGTCGACGACCTGCGACATCTTGATCACATCGCGTTTGGCGGGGCACCGCCAGGGCCTTTCGAACCCCGTTCGCATCGGGCTTCCGGCCCTGCGGCTTGTCGGTATCGAGTCCTTCTGGTCCGGCCGACGGGTTCGTGCCGCAGGAAGACGTCATTCAGTCCGTGACATCACGGTCTTTCAACACGGCGGTTCCGATCAGCGTGCAGATGATGAGGTAGGCGGCCGCGCAGGTCGCGCCCTGGACGAGGGTTGCCCAGTCCGAAAGCGGCACCCAGCCCGTAGAAGGGCCAGGACGAGCCGACACCGCCGCTACCGTCTCCGCCTCTACTGGCCGCGGATAGCTTGAGAAGTTCCTGTCAGGCCTCTGCAAGACCGATCCGGCGCCGCGCCCGAAAGCCTGGCCGGAGTAGGCGACGACCCTGGAGTCCGGCAAAGGCCGACCCGAGCAGCCCTGTGGCGTAAGCAGTGGATGAGGGCCCTTGTCGCACGAACCCTGCCATTCGGCCCTGACACCCACTCGGGAGCGCTTCCTACTCTGGCATCAGGGACCGGCACCCGAATAGACCGCCCATGACAACAGAATTCTCCGATACCCGGGAGCAGAAGATGAGCGTCAGCTCTACCGTCAACCCCACCCGCCGCACCATCGCCGTTGCCTGCTTTGCTGGAGCATCGCTGACCGGTATCGCCGCCTGTGCGTCCACTGGGACCGGCGCCGGAACGTCCGGCGGATCCCCGCCGTCACGGAGTTCCTCTGCCGGACCACCCACGTCACCGGCCTCATCCGCTACGCCCGCGACGGGTTCGGCCTCCGCCTCCGCGCCTGCGATGTCATCGTCAGGCGGTACCCCGGCCGCCTGCCTGGCGTCGGATCTGGCCGGCCGATGGACAGGCGTCCCCGGCAGCCACGGAATGGGCAACGTCTCATCGGACCTCGCATTGCACAACACGTCGACCCACGCCTGCATCGTCGACGGATACCCGGCCTTCACCCTTCATTCGGCCGCGGGCACGGTTCTGCCCACCCACATCAGGCTCGACGCTCTCCCGGTGCCGACGCTGATCGTCCAGCCCGGGGGTTGGGTCCATTCCGAACTCCGCTACTCCACCGACATCCCCGGCAGCGGCGAGCCGATGTCAGGACCCTGCGAGCCGCTGGCCGCCTATACGCTCGCGACGGTCGCCGGCAGCAGCGGCACGGTCCGCGCGATGCTGGATGTGCCCCAGCCGATCTGCAGTCGGGGACAGGTCGAAGCCAAGCCGTACGCCTCCGGTCCGTCGAGCCCCACCGGCGGCTGAACCCGACTCGCCGGCTCGGCGGGACCCTTCATCGACCCCCACCAGATCCTCGCCCGCTTCCCGTCGGTAGCCGCCCGCTCGCCCGGCCTCGCGTTCGGCGCCTACGGCGTCGCCGTGAACGGGCTTCCGGGCTAAGTCCGAGAAGTGCTGTCAACGGTCTCCCTCACCAGGATCAGGGACTTTCGGCCCTACTGGCACGCGGGATCGGGACTATCGTGGGGAATGGACCTGCGGGGCGAGCGAGGGAGCCTGAAACGGAACGCTGATCTCGAAAAGGGTTACCTGAGTGAGATCGCGTGACGGGATGGGCTGAGAGGCTGGAAGGCTGATGAGGCCGGACAGCGACCTCCACCACCTGATCCGGGCAATGCCGGCGAAGGGAGCCCACCTTGCAGGTTCCCATAAGGCTCAAGAATCGCCAGCAGTCCGGCCCCGTTGTGTCCCGAGACGAGACTGTGCGGCGAAGCGGCCAAGTGGCGCCAGGCTGTGCGTTGCTTTCGTGGGCCTGGCCGCGGTCATGCTCACCGGCTGCACTCCGGCCGATCCGGGATGACTCCGTGGTGAAACCAGTTCAGTTCTGCCGGTGACGGATGATCACCACCGGACAGGCGGCGTGTTGTGCGCATGGTGAAGCCCGGGGCCCAGGCCCACCCGTAGGCGGAGGGGAAGTCCCAGACGTAGACCGCGTGCAGGTCGGCGCCTGTGAGCCGGGCCTGGTCGGCGGCCCAGCACAGGGCGTCTGCGCTGGAGTCGGAGCCGTCGACGCCGGCCACGATGATGGAAGTGCTGGTCGTCTCGGTCAAGGCCGGGTTTCCTCTCGCTGCTGTGTCTTTCCACGGCCTGACGCCGTAGCGGTCTTGCCTCGCCGGCGGACCGGCGGCCGGTCCGGACCTGCACTCCAGCACTCAGAAGGTGAAGACCAGCCGGGCGGGAACCTCACCGGCCAGCACCTCATCAATGCACCTGTTCACCTTGTGCAGGTCGCGTTCCTCGGCGATGACCTTGGTCCGGCCGGCCGCGTGCAGCGCGAACACGTCGGCGAGGTCCTGGCGGGTGCCGACGATCGAACCGATGACGGACTTGCCGCTCAGCACCAGGTCGAAGATCGAGATCGTCATCTCGTCGTCCGCGGGCAGCGCCACACAGACCAGGCGCCCGCCACGGCACAGCGAGGAAAAGGCCTGCTCGAAGACTCGCGGCGAGGCGGCCAGCACGATCGCGACATCGGCCCCGCCCAGGCGGCCGACCGCCTCGACCGGATCGGTCGTCCGCGCGTTCACCACGTGATCGGCGCCCAGCTCGCGCGCCAGGTCGAGCTTGGCGTCCTCGACGTCGACGGCGATCACCCGGGCGCCGAAGTCGCGCGCGTACTGCAGCGCGAGGTGTCCCAGGCCGCCGATGCCGAAGACCGCCGCGGTTTCTCCAGGCTGGATCCCCGAGACCTTCACCGCCTTGAACGACGTGACGCCGGCGCAGGTCAGGGGCGCCGCATCGAACGACGACACGCCGTCCGGAACGGTCACGACATGGCTGTCCGCGGCCACCGCGTACTCCGCCCAGGCGCCGTCCACCGAGTAGCCGCTGTTCTGCTGCCCTCGCACAAGGTCTCCCTGCCGCTCACGCAGTACCGGCAGTGGCCACAGGCCGACCCGAGCCAGGCCATGGCGACCCGGTCACCGACCTGGTGCAGTGAGGCACCCGGGCCGGTGCGTTCGACGATGCCCACGCCCTCGTGGCCGGGGATGAACGGCGGTTTCGGCTTGACCGGCCAGTCCCCGCGGGCGGCGTGGATGTCGGTGTGGCACAGCCCCGAGGTCAGCATCCTGATCAGGACCTGGCCCGGCCCCGGCTCGGGAACCGGCAGCTCGCTGATCACCAGTCTGTCGCCCAGTTTGGGGACGACCGCGGCCCGCATCATCGTCGTGATCCTTCCTTGCTGCCGGTTCCCGGCTCTCCACGCCGGCGGGTCCGGTCCGCCTCCCTCCGGGGAGATGAAGCCGAAGCCCTTCTCACTGTTGAACCACTTCACAGGGCCTTGCCGCGCCGCATCGGACGTCCTGACGCCGACGCATCAGCGCTCGGGGACGATGACGACGGGACAGTGCGCGTGGTGCGGAAGCGAATGGGCCAGTCCGCCGAGCCGCATCCCTCGCCGTCACGGTGCGGTCGGCCGGCGATGACCAGCAGGTAGCCGCGGGCGCCGGCCTCGAGGAGAAGGTCCCGGGCCGGTGCCGATGTCTCACGGGTCCTGTCGTCGCCGGTCCGGCTCTGTGATGGGTTCGGCAAGATCGGCCATGGTGCCCCGCTCCCCGGTGCCGGGTCGGCTGCCTCAGGCGGCGCAGATGCGCTCGACGAACTCGGCGATCTGCTCGTCCGGCAGGTTGCGGGCGATGTCCGCCTCGCTGATCATCCCGACCAGCTTCTTGTCCCTGACCACCGGCAGCCGCCGGATCCGGTGGTTCTCCATCGCCGCCAGCACATCGCTGACGTCGTCGTCCGCCTCGACCCAGCGCGGAGTACCCTCGCACAACGACCCCGCGGTCACCTTCGACGGATCATGTCCCATCGCCACACACTTCACCACGATGTCGCGATCCGTGATGATCCCGCACATCCGCTCGTTCGCATCAGCCACCGGCAACGCGCCGATGTCGGACTCGCGCATCATCTGCGCGGCGCGATCCAGCGTCTCGGTCGCCGGGATCCAACGAGCGTTCTTGTGCATGATCTGCTCCGCGGTGGTCATCGCATACCCCATCTCAACTCGAACCCGATTCCGCTCAGGCCCTGAAGACCCCCTTCATCCTCCCGATGCCGCGCGCCCACGGTCGGCTGGATGCCGCCCTTCGGTGCACCGGAGCCGCGCAACAACATCGTCACCTGCACGGCTGTCGCCGGTCCGGCTGTTGACCGGCCCCTGCGAGATGGCTCCCCTCGCCGGCGTGGTCCGGATCAGGTGGTGGCGCCGACCCCCGACTGGCCCCCATCGCGATTGGCTCGGCGACATGCATGGGAGAAAACGGATCATGAGCAGTGACGACAAGGCGGTCCTCGAAGGCGGGCCTGAGGAGTTGGCCGGCCGCATCGTTCCGATCGAGACGCCGGGATCCGATCTGAAGATCCCGTTCCGTAACGGCTACGAGCACTTCAGGGCCACGTCGCGGCATGCCGACACCGCGGAGGGCGAGCTGGCCGTCTATGAGTGGTGGGAGCGGACCGAGTCGCCCGCGTAGCCGCGGGCGACCGGGCACCGCGATTCTTGCGTCGCGCTCCACGCCAGCCGCTTCCTGGACCGCCCTGGCCCGGTCGACTCCGCGTGGCGCGCACCCGCGAACGAGGTCGCACCAGGACCAACGACCTTGCCCCCACCGGGACGTCCAGCCCTGGACGAAGGACTGGGCCGGCGCGACTGCGAAAGGGGATGTCAAAGACAGCACTCCGCCTTGGAGGTTCCCATGAACACGACCGTCGCCGTCGGATTCGACCGCACCTCCTCGGGCGAGTACGCACTGCACGTCGCCGCGCGCGAAGCGGACATCCGCAGCGGATCCCTGGTCGTCATCACCGCCTACCACTGGCTGACGCCGCCGGAACCCGGGTCCCCGGCGTCCGCCGACACCGAGGCGACCGCGCGCAAGGCCGCCGAGGAGGTCGCCGAGTACGGCGCCGGCCAAGTCCGCACCCACCGTCCCGACCTGTCCGTCGAGCCACGCGCCGTGCCCGGCTACGCCGGCAACGTACTCGCCGAGGCCGGCCACACCGCCGATCTGCTGGTGGTGGGCAACCGGGGCGCCGGCGGGTTCCGGGGCCTGCAGCTGGGCTCCACCTCGCTGCGGACCCTGGCCGGCGCCTGCTGCCCGGTGATCGTGGTCCGCGGCAACGCCATTGACGCCCACCAACGGATCATCGCCGCCGTCGACATCGACGAGGACTGCGACACCGTCCTGGACTTCGCCTACGACGAAGCGGCGCGCCGCAAGGCCGGGCTGACCGTGACACACGTCTGGGACGAGCCCTGGATCATCGCCTACGGACAGCAGGACCCGGGCATCGCCGAAGACATCGCCCGCATCGAACGCGAACGCGAAGACCGGCTCGCGGCCCTGGTGCGCTCCACCGAAGCACACCACCCCGCCACCCACGCCTTCCACCAGGTCTGCACCGGCTCGACAGCAGGCCTGCTGATCGACGCCTCCCAACACGCGGACCTGCTCGTCACCGGCGCACGCCGACACGCCGAAGGACGGCACGGCATGCTCCTCGGGCCCGCGACCCAGGCGCTACTACGCCACGCGCACTGCCCGGTCGCCGTGGTACCCCTGAGCTGACGAAATCGAAATCCCCGACCGGTTCGAGGCCGGGACACAGACATCAAGGCCCTCGTCCATGGCCGCCGACCGTGAGATGCCGACAAGACACACCCATTGGCGTGCGGTGAGGACGCGGCGGTGCCCTGAGCCTGGTCGGCCACACACCACGCGTGCCATGGCCGCCACCGGTCCACCCTGCCATCCGTGCCGGGCGTTCCTCCGCTCCAGTCACCTCGACCTCGTGTCCGATACCGGTCCCGGCGATCGCCGGGACCGGCCGCCGTCGACACGGCTGGGGCGCGCGCCATCGGACCCCACACACCGGCGTCGTGCGACACCCGACCTGATTTGTCAGTGTCGGTGCTTGTGCCCGGCCTCGTTCTGCGCGGCGATCTCGGCCTGCGCTTTGGCGATCCGCTCTTGCTCGTACCGCTTCAGCGTCGCTTCGGCATCGGCGATCTTCTGTGCGTGCGCGGTTTCGAGAGCGGGCATGTCGATGACTGCCTTGGAATGGTCGGCGGGGTCATACCGGACCGGCACCTTGTCACCGACACGGAGGATGCCGACTCTCGCCCGCTTGGTCCACCGGTGGACGATCTCGGTCTCTGTGCCGTCCTCGAACTTGACGTGGACGTGCATCGAGTAGTCGAGCTCGCCGCCGAACTGGTCGTGGGCGATCTCCTTGTGGCTCGTGACCACCCCTTGGGCCGTGGCGCCGTGCTTGAGAAGGCGATGCTGATCGAACATCCCGGTTTGCCCCGACTCTCTGTCGCCGCCGTCGCATCACCATCCGGACGGATGTTCGCCCAGTATCCAACACACGGAAGTCATCGCGCGAGAGTCCTCGGGCTATCCCCGTCACCGCATGGGGCATCTGTACCCGGTTGATCACCCTCTCCGCGCGGCTGCACGCGGTCAACGCCCTGATTCGTAGACCCTGGCTTGAGTCCGGCCCTCCTCCTCGAAGGAGTAAGCCCGTGATCAACAGAGTGCCGTGCTCGCCGGTCCGTCTTTGCAGTCGCGTGGCTTGGCCCGGGCTCCACGAGTCTTGAGCCGTACCGTGACCGTGGTGCCGACGCCCACGGTGGACTCCACCCTGACCTGCCCTTGATGGGCGTGGATGATCGCCTCCACGATGGCCAGCCCGAGGCCGGATCCGCCGTACGCACGGCTGCGGCTGGCCTCGGCGCGGCCAGAAGCGTTCGAAGACGCGCGGGAGATCTTGCGGGGCGATGCCGGGGCCGTCGTCGGCCACGTCGATCTGGACGCGGCCCGCGCTCGTCGTGACGGCGACGTGCACAGCGGTCCCGGCCGGGGTGTGCTGGACGGCGTTGCCGACCAGGTTGCGCAGTACCTGCTGGAGGCGCGCGGCGTCGCCGGTCACCAAAGCGGGGCCGGCGGTGGTCAGTGTGATGGTGCGGTCGGGGTGGATGACGTGCGCGTCCTCCACCACGCCTGCGGTCAGCGAGGTCACCTCGACCGGTGCTTGTTCCACAGGCCGGCCGGCGTCCAGGCCGGGCCCGGTGAGCGCGCTCTGACGGTGCAGATCGAGCCAGCCGGAGATCGTGGACAGCGGGGTGCGCAGTTCGTGCGAGGTGTCCGCCGCCAGCGACCGCACCGCGGCCTCGGCGCGGGCCTGGGCGTCGAAGGCCCGGTTGACTGCCTCGGCCAACTGGTCGGTCTCGCTGCGGTCGCCGCGGATAGGAAGGCGTTCGGTCAGGTGGCCTTCGGCGATGGTGTCGGCGCTGTCGGCCATCTCGGCCAGCGGCCGCAGCCAGTTCATCGGCCGAGCTCAGGCCTCGATGGTCAGTGCAACCAGCGACCCCTGGCGGACGGCGTCGCCGCGAGCGCCCGAGAAGCAAGCTGCGGGGATGAACGCGGCCGCGCCAGCGGCAGGCGTGACGCTGCGTCGAGAGGGCAGGTTCGTCGATCCTCCAGAATTCGCTCGTCGCGACCTGTCGGTATAGAGAGGCGACCCTCGACCACGAGTTGTTATATAAGCAACGGGGGATGCGTCTACACTGGGGATATGGCTGCTGAACAGATGGCATCGGACGCAGTGGACACCGCGGTCTTGCTGAGGCGGGCACAGCTGCGCAAGCAGATGGCTTGCGAGGCCGAACTGGCCCGGGTCGGACTGACGTTGCCGCAGTGGGGGATGCTGCACGCCGTCGCCACGACACCAGACTCCTCGACGCACGCGCTCGCTCTGTTCACCGGGCAGTCGGACCAGTCTGCGGGTGCGCTGGTGGCCCGGCTGGGAGAACGGGGCCTGCTGGAGCGGCGACCCGGCTTCGGGAAGGCGATCCTGCACCGGATCACTCCAGCGGGTGAGGAACTGGCGAAGTCCGGCGATGCCATCATGGACGAGGTGATGGACAGGTTGCTGGCCGGGCTGTCCGATCAGGAGGTTCAGACGCTGCGTCGCTGCCTGCGGGAGATTGCCGAAGCCGCCCTGCCGGCGGTTTAGGCGCCCTGGTGCGCCTCTCCGCGCCAGCAGGCGGCGGAACGATGTGCGGTAGCCGGCCTCGGACCTGTCACCTGCCCGGACTGGCGCCGATCGAGTTCAGCCGGCCGAGGTGTACGGGCATCGTCCGGTGCGCGTGCCCTGGATCAGCGAGCGGCCGGGGTCCCACTGCGCCACACGCCTCTGATCGACAGGGTGTCCGCGATTCGCGAGGTCGGATCGCCGTCGACCAGGACGAGGTCGGCACGCAGCCCGGGCGCGATCCGTCCCCGATCATCGAGCCCGAAGGTCGTCGCGGGGATGCTGGTGGCCGCACGCAGCGCCTCGGTCGGGGTCATTCCCGCCCGAACGAGCAGCTGCAGCTCGCCGTGCAAGCTCGCACCGTGGGCCATGCCGGGCGCGCCGAGGTGGGAGGCGTCGGTACCGGCCAGGATGGGGACGCCGGCGGCGTGCATCGCACGCACGGAGGCGATGGCGGCGCCGAAGTCGCCGGACGGAAACGTGTTGAAGTCGCCCCTGATGTTGTCCATCCACGCCTCAGGCAGACGGCCGACGACCCGAGGGTCGCCGGCCACCTCGGCACCGAAACCCTGGTTGGTGATCGAAGCCAGGGTGGTGAGCGTCGGGATCATGAACACGCGGGAGTCGACCAGGGCTTCGATCATTCCGGCGGTATGCGGTCCGTCGACGAACAGGTGCGCGAAGCCGTCGACTCCGGCAGCCAGAGCTTCCCACGTCGCATCGATGGTCAGCGCGTGGGCGATCACCATTCGGCCGCGCTCGTGGGCGGCGATGACCGCGGCCTTGACGATGCGCCCATCGACGACGGGGACGTCCTTGCCCAGTGTCTTGCCACTCTCGATGAGCACCTTGATGTAGTCGGCGCCCTCAGCGATCCGCTCATCGACGAACCGGGCGGCGTCCCGCGGTCGACCGACCGTCGGCAGTTCCGGGTCGTCCTGGTTGCCGCGTAGCTGGGTGGGGTGACCGCCCGGTGCGGTCATCCCCACCGAGGCCGAGCGCACGTCGGCGATGTCGTGACGAACCGCGGCCGCACGGCGGGTCTCAGCCATCTTCTGCGGGAACGAGAACAGATCGAACTCGGTGGTCACGCCAAAGCGCAGCGCGTGTCCGAGCGCCTCCACATCGGCGTGGGTGTGGGCGTCGATCAGGCCGGGCAGCAATGTCGCCCCCCTGCCGTCAACCGACTCGGCCCCTGGGCTCACCGGTCCGTCGATCGCAACGATCCGCGGCCCGTCGATCTCCACGGTTCGGACGCCGATGAGCCGGTCCCCGTCGAATACCCGCGCGCCCTCGATGACGTATCGCGCCATGGTGCATCTCCTCTTGAGTATTGGTTGGTATACACTAACCAGTGTATAGCGGATCGCGTCAAGGCGTCTCGCGCAGCGACTGCACAGAGCAAAGGAGCCACCGATGTCATCGGTTGCCGAATCCGACAGGACCGCCCGGGCGGACGTGCTCAACCTCGTCACCCACGAACGGCAGGCCCGCGACCGCGGTTGGTGGGCGGCGCTCAAGCGCTGCTACCTCCCGGGAGCCACCATCCAGTCGAGTTGGTTCGACGGAACCGCGGAGGAATACATGGAATTGTCGAAGGAGATGTTCGACCAGACACCTTCCAGCCACCGCCTGGGGCTGCCCGTGATCGATGTGCATGGCGAGCGTGCGATCGCCGAGGTGCCGATGACGATCGAGTTCCGTGGCGTCTTCCGCGGCGTCGAGGTCGACGTCGCGTCCCACATCCGGATGCTCCACCGCGTCGAGAAGGGCCGTGCCGGCTGGTGCTTCGCCGCGTCGGTGGCGATCTTCGACCGTGACGTGATGACCGCGACCCTCCCCGGAGCGGACCCGGCACTGAGCGCGGAGGACCTGCGGGGCGGCCGGCCGTCGTACCGGGCGCTGGGCCTGTGGATGACAGACCACGGATACAGCGTTCCCTCGGACCGATATGGCGTCGACCGCCCCGCCGAAATCGACTGGCTGTACAAGGAGGCGTTCGCGTGGCTCGGACTACCGCGGTGACGGGGCCTGAGGGCACAGACTCTGGCATGTCTGGGTTGAGGTGGGCCATCGAGAAGGCCGATCTCGCCTCCATGAACGACCACGAGCTGATAGACGTACACGCCCACTTCACCACCGACAGCTACATCGAAACCGCGAAAGCGGCCGGACACCACAACCCCGACGGCATGCCCGAGGCGTATTGGCCGCGTTGGGACGCCGAAACCCACCTCGGCCTGATGGACGAGGCCGGAATCGCCCGGGCGATGCTGTCCATGTCGTCGCCCGGCGTGTACTTCGGCGACAACGCGACGGCTCGAACGCTGGCCCGCGAAGTCAACGAGGCCGGCGCCGTGGCCAAGAGGGACCACCCTGACCGGTTCGGCCTGTTCGCGACCCTTCCGCTCCCGGATGTCAACGGAGCACTTGAGGAGGTCTCCCACTCCTTCGACGTGCTCGGAGCTGACGGTGTCGTCCTCATGACGAACTACTCGGGGCTCTACCTCGGTGACGAGCGGGTGCGACCCGTGCTGACCGAACTCGACCGACGCGGCGCGATCGTGCTCCTGCACCCGACAACCTGCGCCGGCCACGAAGACCTGGCACTCGGCCACCCGCGCCCGATGGTCGAGTTCCTCTTCGACACGGCCCGAACGGTCGTCGACTACATATTGTCCGGCGCTGCGCAGCAGTACCCCGACATCCGCGTCATCGTTCCGCATGCCGGCGGAGTGATCCCGCTACTCGCCGACCGCCTGGAACTCTTCCGCCACATCGCCGGCGACACCGAAGGACCCACCGTGGAGGAACTCCTCGGCGGCTTCTACTACGACCTGGCGGGCACCGCCTTCGGTCGGCAGATGACGGCGCTGAACAGCATCGCGCGGCCCGAGCACCTGCTCTACGGCAGCGACTACGCGTGGACACGCCACGAGCAGGTGCTGCGCGCGCTCAAAGCGCTCGACGACAACGGCCCGCTCGCCGGGCAGCCCTGGCGCAGCCTGACCGGCAAGAACGCTCGTCGCCTCCTGGGCCTGGACGCCGGCCCGGCGTGGTCACGCCGGGCCGTCTCTTTGCCCTGAGGCGGTTACGCGCCTATGCGGGATGCTCTCTACCGATCCGCACAGGCGCGCGTGTCAGCTCGTCACCACCGTCGCCGTATCCATGTCCGTGGTGCCGCCGTTGACGGCCGGGTACACCTGGAAACGCAGTGCCGAGAGGGCCTGCGGGGCGGTGTACACAACCTTGTAGAACGTATAGCTCCCCGCTGCCACGCTGTAGGTCGTGCAGGCGTTCGTGTTGGGGCCCAGACCCCACAGGCAGAAGGTGCCGCTGGTCGTCCCGCCCTGGGATGAGAGCCACACGGTCGCCGTGTAGGAGGTGCCCGCCGCGGCGGTGACCGGTACGTCCTGGTAGACCGAGCCGCCAGCCGCGTTGGTGTTGAAGGCCAGGTAGCCGCTCGCGTCCTGGGCCGGGGCCGGGGCGCCGGTGGAGGTGTTGTAGTCGACCATGTTCACGGTGCCACCGGTCGGGACGAAGCGCTGCCAGCCGGTGGTGTTCTGCTCGAAGGAGCCGGCGGTCAGCTTGTTCGCCACGAGGCTGGTGGTGTCCAGGTCGGTGGTGCCGCCGTTGACGGCCGGGTAGACCTGGTAGCGGATCGACGAGTACGTCGACGGCAGGCTGAGGACCACCTGGAGCTGGGTGTAGCCGGTACCGACCGTGTAGTTGTGGCAGCTGTTGACGTTCGTTCCCAGGGCCCAGGCGCAGAACGTGCCGCTGGCGGTGCCGGACTGCGCGGCGACCCACGCCGTCGCGGTCCACGAGCTGTTGGCCGCCGAGTTGACGTTGACGTCCTGGTAGACCGAACCGCCGGCGGCGTTGGTGTTGAAGGCCAGGTACCACGTGCCGTCGTGGGCCGTAGCCGGGGCGCCGGCGGCCGTGTTGTAGTCGACCATGTTCACGGTGCCACCGGTCGGGACGAACGCCTGCCAGCCGGCCGCCGATCCCTCGAAGGACGGCGACAGGAGCAGGTTGCCCCCGGCCGAGGCGGTCGAGGCGAACGCCGAGGTGCCGTTGGGTGCGCCCAGGCCGGTGGGACCGTCGTAGCCGGGTTCGGCGGTGCAGAAGTAGGCGGGGCTGCACGTGCCGTTGTTGCCGGCGGTCACGTCGTTCAGGGCGGCGGTGTGCTGGTAGGGGTACTGCGACGGCCGGTCGCCGCTGCCCGGGGTGCCGGCCAGGGCGTAGACGGACGCGATGATGGGCGACGCCGCCGAGGTGCCGCCGTAGACCTGCCAGCCGGTGGCGCCGTAGCTGTCGTAGACGGCGACGCCGGTCGCCGGGTCGGCGACCGCGGACACGTCGGCGACCATGCGCTTGGCGCAGCCGGAGTCGGTCTGCCAGGCGGGCTTGGCGTCGTAGCCGGAGCAGCCCGAGCCCGTGCCCTCGGTGGTGCTGGTCTTCCAGACGCTCTCGGTCCAGCCGCGGGCGTTCGAGGCTCGAGTCAGGCTCGTGCCGCCGACCGCGGTCACGTACTGCGACGCGGCCGGGTACTCGACGCCCGCGCTGTAGGCGCCGTCGCCGGAGGAGACGGTGATGGCCACGCCCGGGTGGTTGAAGTAGGAGCTGTCGTAGCCGGCGTCCGAAGCGCTGTCGCCCCCGCCCCAGCTGTTGCTGACGAACCGCGCGCCGAGGGCCACGGCCTCGTTCTCCGCGGTGCCGAGGTCGGCCATCGACGAGGAGTTCGCCTCGACCAGCAGGATGTGGGCCGACGGAGCGATGGCCGAGACCATGTCCACGTCCAGCGAGATCTCCCCGGCCCAGCCGGAGTCGCCGGTCGGGTAGCTGGTGCCGCCGGACTGGTTGACCTTGCGGAAGCAGCCGTTCGCGGTGGTGCAGGCGCTCAGGCCGTACTGGCTGCGGTACGCGGCGAGGTCGCTCTCGGCGTTCGGGTCGTCGTAGGCGTCGACGATCGCGATCGTCTCGCCGGCGCTGCCGGTCCCGGAGAGGCTGTAGGCGGAGCGCAGGTCGGTCGGGCCGTATCCGGACGGGGTGGCGTTCGGCGCGATGGCGTCCGCCTTCACTCCCTGGATGTCGGTGCGGGCCAAGGCCATACAGGCCATCCGTCCATCGCTCGGCGCGGCGCACAGCCGCTTGACCGCGACCTGGTGTCCGCCGGAGGACGCGGCGCTCAGGGACGCGGCGCTCGGGGACGCGGTGCTCAGGGCCGGGCCGGACGCCGCGAGGGCGCCCTGGGCGGCACCGATCGAGAGCGCGGCGGCGGTGAGGGTGGCGAGCGCGATCAGGGATCTGACCGCGCGGTGCCGGTGGGGTGTTTCCACGAAGGCTCCTGGAAAGGCGGGGACGGTGGCGTGGAACGGGTGGGGCGCCCAGTGAATCAGGGTTCGAACTTACCGTCGGCAGTGGTGAAACTACTGACCGTTCCACCGGGGTGCAAGGGCGGGACAGGTCTGCCCCGCCCGCGACGAGGCATCGGGCAACGACGTCGCCCTCGAAGAGACGCGCCTCGACACGGTGCGCGACGTTCTTGGGTTCTTGGCTATGCACGGGGTACTAGGCTGCGCGCATGTCAATCGCAGAGTTGTCGGGCCACGGGTTAGACGGCCCCCTTCCGAGCAGTCACGCGTTCACGTACTCGCGCCCGGATCGGATGATCCGATGCCACGGGTGACGACGGCAGCGCCAGACGTGGACACCGCGACCGAGGCAGTGCTTCTGAGGCTTGACCGGAACGTCTTCCACCACGGCGGCCTGGGGGTGATCCGCAGCCTGGGCAGGCTGGGGATCCCGGTCCACACCATGCGCGAGGACCGCTTCTCCCCGCCCACACTTTCCCGGTACGTGCGGCGCCCCGTGTCCCCTATGCCCGACGGCACCAATCCCGACGACGTCCTGGACCTGCTGGACCGGCTTGCCGACCGGCTACCCGGCCCGGCTGTCCTGATCACCACCGATGACGCCGGGGCGATCTTTCTCTCGGAGTACGGCGCCAAGCTGCGCCCCCGCTATCTGTTCCCCGAACCCCCTGTCGGCCTGCCGCGCCTTGCCGCCGGCAAAGCGACCCTCGCCGAGATGTGCCGCGCCGCCGGCGTCCCGCATCCGGCCGCCGCGGTCCCGGTCGACGCCGCCGAAGCCACTGCCTTCGCAGACAGGTGCGGCTATCCGGTCATGGCCAAGGTGAACAGGTTCTGGGCGGCCGACAAGACCAGCAACGTGCACAGCACCGCGATCATCGACAGCCGGGCTCAGCTGCTCGCACTGGTCGAGCAGGTCCGCCGGGCAACCGGCGACGGTCCGGACACCGGCCTCCTGCTGCAGGAATACCTCGCGCCGACGGCGGACGGCGGACGCCGGGACTGGTTCTTCCACGGCTACTTCGACGCAGAGTCGCGCTGCCTGTTCGGCCATACCGGGATCAAGGTGCGCTCCTTCCCGGCCTATGCCGGTATGACCAGCTACGGCCGGTGGACGCCGAACGAGAGGCTGCGCGAGGAGGCGATCGCCTTCCTCGCCGGGCTCGGCTACCGGGGAATCGTCAGCCTCGACTACTGCTGGGATCCGCGCGACGACAGCTACCGGCTCGTCGACTTCAACCCCCGGCTCGGCGCCCAGTTCCGGCTCTTCCAGGACTCGGCTGGAATCGACCTCGTCCGGACCATGCATCTGGACCTCACCGGACGCACCGTCACGCCTGGCGAGGCAGTGCCCGGCCGCACGTTGGCCATCGAGAACTACGACCCGCTCGCCATGCGCGCCTACCGGCAGAACGGAAACCTTTCCCTGCGTTCGTGGCTGTCCTCGATGCGCGTCGCGGACGAGTACGCCTGGTTCACGCGTGACGACCTCGCCCCGTTCGCGGTGACCGGCGCCCGGACGCTATGGTCCGCGGCCGCGCAACGCCTCCGCCGCTAGTCCGCCGTCGCCGAAGCGCGCCAGTTTTGTAGCAGTACGCACCCCGGTGGCCTCAACACTGGGCCAGGCCAGCGGCGCCCGGGCGACCGCCTGGCCCAGGGCAGCAACCGGCGGTGCTCCGGCAGCGCGGCCTGGATTGGATCGAGGCGATCGGCCGGGCGGTCATCGATCCACGGCCGTGACGGGATCACGCATGTGTTACGGCACGCTACGGGCGGTTCACTTAACCACGTGCCGGTACACCCATATAAGTGATAAGTCGGCGCCTCACTTCTCAGATGAAACGCCACAGGTGATCGGAGGTCCCGTTGTCCGACCACTGCGTCACCTGGGCCCCGTCGGCGGTCGAGGCTCCGGACACGGCCATCAGCTTCCCGCTGTGCACGTTCTGGATCTTGAACCAGCCGCCGCCGGCGTCGATGAGCCGCCACAGGTGATCCGGCGTGCCGTTGTCCTGGTACTGCTGGACGAAGGCCCCGTCGTCCAGGCTCTGGTTGTTCACCGCCAGCACCCGGCCGCTGTTGCGGTTCTGGATCCGGACCGTGCCGTCGGGATTGTGGATCACGGTCCACACGTGGTCCACGGTGCCGTTGTCGGACCACTGCGTCACGTCCGCCGAGTCGGCCAGCGACATGCCGGAGACGGCCAGCAGCTTGCCGCTGTTGCTGTTCTGGATCCGCTGCCAGGACGTGGTGCTGGGCGCTCGCGGCACGACCAGCGAGAACATGCCGCCCACGACCGGCCGGTTCTGGAAGCCCTGCTGCGCCCCGCTGGCCACGACGTACCAGTCCGAGAAGGGCACCCGCTGCGGCGAGCTGTTCACGAATCCGTATACGCCGGTGATCAGCGTGTCCCGGATGGCACCCTGGTCGCGGAGCCACGCCGCGGTCCACAGCTCCCAGTCGGCCTTGGTGTAGTCGTTGCGGGGGTCCAGCAGCACGCCGAAGGTCCCGGCGTGCTGCTGGTACCAGCCGGCCTCCTGGGCGGCGATGCCCAGCGGCACCAGGTCCAGGCCGAGCACCTGGTCCGGGAAGCCGTTGTACTTCAGGCTCCAGGTGTTCGCCGAACCGTAGGCCAGGTCCAGATTGGTGTACGCCGGGTCCTCGCCCTTGCTCACCCACTGGCTGATGTAGGACCGGGCGGTGGAGGTGTAGGAAGCCTGATCGGAAGCGTTTCCGGCAGCGCTCGCGACGACCCCCATCGCGCCGATGCCGATGATTCCCTTGAGCGCGAGGTTCGCGCTGTGCGCGATGAACCCGGTGAAGTCGTCGGTCTGGTTCTGGTTCGCCGGGTCCAGGGCGTTGCCGACCAGGTAGTCGGCCCACTGCTTCAGGATCGCGTAATGCGCCTGCGCGAAGGACGTCGCGGCCGCCGCCGGCAGACGCTGGAGCAGCGCCGCCGTCATGATCAGCATGTTGGCGGATTCCTCGACCGGCATGTCCTCCTCGTTGCCGTCGTTGTGCCCGGCGGCGTTCGGATAGCTGGAGCCCAGATCGTGCACGGCGAAGGTCTTCGGCCAGCCGCCGTGTTCGCAGTACTCGAGGATCGGTTCCAGGAGGAGCTGGAAGTAGGACGGCGACAGGTAGGCGAACACCGGGAACGCCGGATAGGTGACGTCGATCGTGGAGACGTTGCCGTCGGAGGAGATCTCCTTCAGGAACGCCCACGGCGCGCCGCCGCGGTTCACCAGCTCCGTTCCGCCGACCGCCTGTCGCAGGGCCAGCGCGCACAGCGCCGCGTAGTCGGTGCCGACGCTTCCGCCGCCGACCGCCGCGGCGGCGTCGTTCTGGATCTGCGTCTCCAGCGCGGTGGCGGCCGCCAGCGCCGGGTCGTGGTCGGCCAGGAACCAGTCGACCATGTCGGCCCACGGCCCCCAGTACGTCGTCCACCACGGCGGCAGGTTCGTCCCCAGATAGCTCAGGCCCGGGTTGCGCACATGGCCGACGGCGAGGTGGAAGGGCGCCGAAGGGGACGCCGAGACCGTGCCGAGGTCCTTGGTCAGGCCGAGCACCGGCCAGTTGTCGTCGATCGCCCGCGGCTGGTCGGAATCCGAGGTGCCGTTCAGCGACCCCTGCGACACGGCCAGCGCGCGCACCACGGTGTCCGCACCGATCTGCCAGGTCACCCCGGTGCCGCCGGAGGTGGCGAGCACCGAGGTGCCCCAGGACGCCTGGTCCCCGTATTCCGCCAGGACCGACGGGCTGGCCGGTGCGAAGCTCAGGGCCTGGTTGCCCGCGCGGGTGGTCTGCTGCGACCAGGTCACCTGCTGCGTCACATCCCCGTGCGTCCACTCGGCGGAGATGTCGAGGTGCAGCTGGACGCTGTGGGTCCGGCCGTCGTTCGAGACCGCCTGCATGCTCACGTAACTGAACGGCACACACTGGCGTTGCAGGTTGTCCAGGTCCACCGGCGAGAAGAAGGTCACCGTCAGGGTGACCCCGCCGCCGGTGAACGTATAGATCGAACGCGTCGCGGTGACCTGGAGCGCGGTCTGGGTCATGGTGTTCGGCACGATCGACGAGGCCGGCGCGCCGCAGAACAGCCACCCGGCGCCGTCGATCCGGGCGATGCCGCAGAAGGCGTTGACGTGGCCGTTCCAGAACGTCGACCAGGTGCCGGCCAGCGAGTCGGCGGCCTGCCAGGTGCTCAGGTACGGAGAGCGCACCGCGAGTGGCACGGCCGGCGGCCGCAGCGGGGTGAAGGTGGAGACGGTGGAGGCGGCGGGGGTGGCGGAGGCCGCGGTCGCCGCCCGGGCGGTGCCCGCCGGAACGAGGGCTCCGAGCACACCGGTGCCGGAGACGGCGGCGGCGCCGATCCAGCGGAACACGTCTCGGCGGGAGGCATACGGCTCTCTTTCGAACACAGCGACGTTCCCTTCGGGCTGGGGACAAGGAAGGTGGGGCCGTCGTGCGGGCATGAGCCGACCGCAGCAGATACAACGTTGTAAAAGTCAGTCGGATCGGTGCCTGGGCACAGCAGTCGACAGCCGGCGGCGGGGTCGGCCGACGGTCGGTATGTAGAGGTCTGCGACCTCAAGGAATCAGCATCATGACAGCACTCTGAGGCTCGCCTGTAAACCCCTCCGCGAAGGAACACCGGGCGGAGGCGGCAGTGCCGCGTGGGGATTTTTACAACGTTGGCATCACGGACGCGGCCCTGACATCGGCCCGCGCGGTCGGGTACTCCCCCGCACCTCCAACCGGAACGGGGCGACGACGTCTCGCGGTTCCGGGCCGTCCCCGCCGCCGGTGCGCGCGCGGAGCAACTCCACCGCGGTCTCGGCGATGGCCTGCTTGTCCGGGGCGACGGTGGTCAGCCGAGGGTGGGCGTACGCCGCCTCCTCGATGTTGTCGAACCCCGCGACGGCCACGTCGTCGGGCACCCACAGACCCCGGTCCGCGGCCGTGCGCAGCGCGCCCATGGCGAGCAGGTCGTTGAAGCAGAACACCGCGTCCGGCGGCTGTGGCAGATCGAGCAGGTCGGCCATCGCCTGCGCGCCGTCGCGCCGGTGGTACTTCGCCGCCGGCGCGACCAGTTCCTCGCGGTACTCCAGCCCGGCCTCGGCCAGCGCCTCCCGGTAGCCGCGCAACCGCAGCGCCGCGGTGCCGCGGGCCGGGTTGGTGCCGATCGCCGCGATCCGCCGCCGTCCGAGTCCGGCCAGATGGCTCACCGCCGCCCTGGCCGCGGCGACGTTGTCGATCGCGACGCGGTCGGCCGAGGCCGGCAGCCAGTGCTCGCCGAGGATGACGAAGGGCACGCCCGGATCGCCGGCCGTCAGATCGTCGGCGGTGAGCGCCTCCGGACTCAGGATCGCACCGTCGACGATGTGCGGCCCCAGCGCGGACAGCGCTTCGCGCTCCCGCTCGCGCACGCCCTGGGTCTGCTCGATGAGCACGGTCCAGTCCCGGTCGGCCGCGGCGGTGATGACCAGACTCACCAACTCGCCGAAATAGGGCACGCCGAGTTCGGGCACGATCATGGCGATGCAGCCGGTGCGGCCGCGGCGCAGGTTGCGCGCCCCGACGTTGGGCCGGTACCCGGTGGCCTGCAGGGCCTCCTCGACCCTGCGCCGGTTCTCGGCCTTGACGAAGCCGTATCCGTTCACCACGTTCGACACGGTCTTGATCGAGACGCCGGCGAGCGCGGCCACGTCCTTCAGGGTGGGAGCCATACAAGCCTTCTACAACATGCGGGAAGGGGCTGAACGGGGGCCTGCCCGCTCAAGGGACCCACCCGTGAACGCCGACAAGGCCCCCCGCCAGGGGCAAGACCCCGAACAGAGATTCACTCTATTTAGTGATTCGATGCCGCGGAACCCGGGATGTGACGCTCCCGCGCGCCAAGATCCAGGCATGGCACGCATCGAGGCAGCGGTGACTTCAGGCGGCGGCGTCGTGTACGACGGCCGCGCCGCGAGGATCGCCGGTTTCGGCGACGGGACAGTGAAGCTGCGCTTCGCCGACGGCGACACCCTCAACGTCGCCCTCACAGTATTCGTCCTGAACGCCCGCGTGAGCAAAGAGCCCGACAGCCCGGCGCCGACGGCCCCGTGGGAGCCCGTGGGCCAGCGGGCCCGCCACGTCCGGGGCATGCTCAACAGCTACACGAGGGGACGCAGGGCCGCACTGCACGAACTGGGGCGACGCCATCAGCACCCTGACTGAGGGAACGCGGTCGGGTTGAGTCTTCCTCGCCTACAGCACCACCGCCGGTCATGCGCGGTAAAGCTCGGCGAGAAGCTCGAGCACGGGATGGACGGCCGGGTGGGGGTCGTCGCGCCACCAGGCCAGTCGCACAGCGACCGGTTCGGCGTCGCGTACCGGCACGTAGACGATGCCCGGCCTGGGATATTGGTCGACGACGGCCTGGGCGGTGACCCCCACGCAGCGGCCGGTGGCGATGACCGTGAGCCAGTCGTCGATGTCGCGGCTCTCCTGGGTCGCGGGGCGCGCGTTCGCGGGCCACAGATCCGCGCTGGTCGTTCCGGTGCGCTGATCGACGAGCAGGACGCGGCTGCTGAGCTCGGCCAGACGCACCGAGCGGCGCTGCGCCAGGGGGTCGGAGGCGGCCAGCGCGCACCAGCGCGCCTCCAGACCCACGATGGCGCTCTCGAAGCGGCGGTCCTCCAACGGCCTGCGGATGACCGCGAGGTCTGCGGTGCCCTCGGCCAGGCCGGCGGTCGGGGAGTTGATGCGAAGCAGGTGCATCTGTGTTTCCGGGTGCGATTCCCGCCACCGGTGTTGAAAGGCCAGTGTGCGTCGGCCCAGTGCCGACCAGGCGTGGCCGATCCGCAGCTCGGCGTGGCCCGATGTCGCCTCCTGTACGAGGTTGTCGACCTCGGCCAGCACGCGCCGGGCGTGCGCCACGACGCGCAGTCCGATCGCGGTCGGCGAGGTCTCGCGGGACGTCCGTCGCAGCAGCCGTACGCCGAGGCGTTTCTCGAGCGCCGAAAGTGTGCGGGAGACCGCCGCCTGTGAGACACCCAGCGCGATCGCGGCGTCGGTGAACGTGCCCTCGTCCACGATCGCGATCAGGCAGCGCAACTGGCGCAGCTCCACATCCATAACCAAAGCGTATAGCCGGCGCGCTCCATGCATTTTGCGCACGATCCGACGCGGCACAGGATCAATGCATGCCAGCAGCCCCGACTCGCCCCGCGGACCGCGCCGTCCTGCCCACGGACCGCGCCGTCCTGCCCACGAAGCGTGGCGCCGTGCCCACGGCCGCGGTCTGCACGATGCTCGCCAGCGGCCTTTCGACCCAGCTCGGCGCCGCGATCGGGTCTCTGGCCTTCCCGGCGCTCGGCCCGCTCGGCGTCGTCGCGGTCCGCCAGTACGTCGCGGCGGCGGTGCTGCTCACCGTCGGTCGGCCCCGTCTTCGGTCCTTCACCCGGCACCAGTGGAGGCCGGTGCTGCTGCTCGCGGCCGTCTTCGGGGTGGTGAACCTGTCGCTCTACACGGCGATCGACCGGATCGGTCTCGGCGAGGCAGTCACCCTGGAGTTCCTCGGCCCCCTCACGATCGCGCTGGCCGGCTCGCGCAGACGCGTGGACCTGGGCTGCGCCGTACTCGCCGCGGCGGGAGTCGTCGCGCTGATGCGCCCGCGCCCTACCGCCGACTACCTCGGCATGGGGCTCGCCCTGCTCGCGGCCGCCTGCTGGGCCGCTTACATCCTTCTCAACCGTTCCATCGGGCAGCGCATCCCCGGGGCACAGGGCACAGCCGCCGCAGCGGGGCTGTCCGCCTTGGTCTACCTGCCCTTGGGAGCCGGCGTCGCGGTACACCACACACCTTCCGCCGGTGCGGTCGGTGCGGCTGTCGCGGCCGGAATCCTATCCTCCGCTGTGCCGTTCCTCGCGGACCTGTACACGCTGCGCCGCGTTCCCGCCGAGGCGTTCGGACTGTTCATGAGCATCAACCCGGTGCTCGCCGCAGTCGTCGGGACGCTCGTCCTGGGACAGAAGCTCGACGTGACCGCCTGGCTGAGCATCGCGGCGATCATCACGGCCAACGCCATCAGCATCCTGACGCGGCCGCGGCGCGCTTGACGCCGTGTCGGTGCCCCACACACGCCGAAGCCCGTATCAAGATCATTCCACGACCGCAAAGGAGCCTCCATGCCCGGCGTCACGCTGACCGACCATCTCTTCTCCGTCCCCCTCGACCATGATCGGCCGGAAGGCGAGCACATCGAGGTCTACGCCCGCGAGGTGGTGGCCGCCGGACACGAGCGCGAGCGGCTTCCCTGGCTGCTGTTCCTGCAAGGCGGCCCCGGCATGGTGCCGCCTCGTCCGGTCGGCCGGGACTCCTGGCTGGACCGCGCACTCGACGAATACCGCGTCCTGCTGCTCGACCAGCGCGGCACGGGCCGCTCCACTCCGATCACCCGCCAAACGCTCCCGGCCCGTGGCGAGCCCGCCGCTCAGGCCGACTACCTCGCCCATTTCCGTGCCGACGCCATCGTCCGCGACGCCGAACTGATCAGGCGCGAACTGACCGACGAACCGTGGTCGGTGCTCGGCCAGAGCTTCGGCGGCATGTGTGCCGTCACCTACCTCTCGTACGCGCCCGAGGGCCTGCGCGAGGCGATCATCACCGGCGGTCTCCCCGGTCTGCGCGTCACCGCCGACGAGGTCTACCGCGCCGCCTATCCGCGCGTGCACCGCAAGAACACCGCGTACTACCGCCGATACCCGCAGGACGCCGCCTCGGTCCGCCGCATCGCCGCGCACCTGATCGAACACCCGGCACCGATGCCGGACGGATCCCTGCTCACCGTCGAGGCCTTCCAGTCGCTCGGGCTGATGCTCGGCACGAGCGACGGCGCGGACGTGCTGCACTACCTGCTCGAAGACACCTGGGCGGGAGCGGAGCTGTCCGACAGCTTCCTCGCCCGCGCCGCGGGTTTCCTCAGCTACGCCCAACTGCCGCTGAACCCGCTCATGCATGAACTCACCTATGCCCAACGCAGCACCGGAGCGACGAACTGGGCGGCTGAGCGGGTACGCGGCGAGTTTCCCCAGTTCGACGCGCGCATGGCGTTGGCCGGGGACGACCCGGTGCTGTTCACCGGCGAGATGACCTACCGGTGCCACTTCGACCAACCCTGCCTCGCGCCCCTGCGCGAGCCCGCCGAGGTGCTGTTCACCCGCGAGGACTGGCCCGACCTCTACGATCCTCAGCGCTTGGCCGCGAACGAGGTCCCCGTGGCCGCCGCCGTCTACCTCGACGACATGTACGTCGACGCCACTTACTCGCTGCAGACTGCCGAGACCATCAAGGGCCTACGGCTGTGGGCGACCAACGAACACGAGCACGACGGACTTCGCGCCAGCGGCGGACGCGTCCTCGACCACCTGCTGCGGATGCTGCGCGGCCAGATCTGAAGCGGGGCTCCAACCGGTTCGACCGGTGTGTCGCGGCGCCGGCCACGCACATGCAAGGGCCTCCCACACCGTTCCATGCTCAAGCCACCGGCGACGCCACCTTTCCAAAAGGGATCCACCAGAACTCGGCTCTACCGTCCGCGATTCCGCTGGAACCGCTGACCGACAGCGTCACGCGTGTGCCCTTCCATATCGGGCACAGAGCCGTGGCGGTCCGAAACTGCGACGCCGCGCCGTCGTTCCAGATTGCCGCCTTGGCATACGTCGGGCCGAGTACCTCACTGTTGGCATGCCAACCTTGGTTCAGCGTCCCCGCGACGCGGAGCAGGACCAGGCCCGAGGCCGCCGCCGTGAACGCGTACTGCTTCGTGCCCGCGAGGACCAGTTCATGGAACGGCCTCGCAGGTGGCAGCTCCATAAGGCCACTGACGTCCCCGCGGAAGTCGGCACTCCCCCACACCTGCAGCGCGGCGACGTCCAGGTCCGGCCGCTCGACCATCACGACGGTGGTCAGGGTGTGGGTCAGGGTCTGCCCGCCGGAGGTCACCTTGGCCTGGAGCATGAAGCCGGTCGGCGCGGTCAGCGGCTCCGGGGTCGGCCATTCGCGGACGCTCGACACGTCCCGGGAGGTGCGGTCCCAGAACATGGTGTATTGGGCGTCCGCACTGCCGTCCCACTTCAGGACGGCTTTCTCGCCGTTGCCGACCATCACCTTCGTCGGACGGAAGTTGCGGAAGACGAACTGGGCCGGGAACTTGGCCACGGTCGCCCGCACCGTCTTCGGGGTGTAGGAACCGTCGGTCGGGGAGGCCTCCTCGACGATCTCGATCTCGGCGTTGCCCGGCACCGCGTTCACGGCGATCTGCGACACGGTCACCGTCACCGACTGGCCGTTGAACAGCACCGGCCGCGCGGGCACGAACTCGAAGACCTGCCACACGCCGTCGGCGTACCCGGGCCGCGCCGTCCAGCCGCTCGGCCCGGCGGACGTCAGCTGGGCGCGGTTCGCAGTCAGGGCGTCCGCGCCGTCGCCGATGCGGATCCGGACGGCGATGGACTTGCAGTACGCCGACCCGCCGCCCCGTGTCCCGACGGTGATGTCGAGGCGCGCCGGATCCTGGTCCGACACGGTCAGCGGATCCGGGTCGGGGGTCGGGGTGTATTCGAGCAGGGAGTCGGAGAACAGTATCGACACGCCCACAGGACGCACATCCAATCTCTGCGGTGGAGGCTGTCGCGGCGTCAGCCGAGGCGGACGGGAGGTTCCTGCGGGCCCAGGGGAAACCAGACGTACTCCACGGTGCCATCGCCGCTGGTTTCCGGCCAGATCGTGACGAGTTTCAGAGTCCGGCCAGACGCGATCGGCTGGCTCGCGGTCCCGAAGGTGCCAGGGCCGGTCACCATGACGCGTGCGACGTTTTTGGCCATTCCGGTGTCGCCCGCACTCAAATCTATGTTCTGTTGAGCCGACGCATTGACGTGGGCTCGGATGTAGATGATTCCAGGGCCTTGGGTACGGAAATCAACGACGTAGGTGCCCTTGCGCGTTGGCTGGTAGATCAGAACCGGGTTCTGGACCAGCCCCTCCAGGGGACCACCGCGGAAGGTCGTCTTCCCACCGATGTTCAGATCGCCGACCTCCAGGTCCGGTCGTTCGACCATGACGACTGTGGTCAGGGTATGCGTCAGGGTCTCGCCGCCGGCGGTGACCTTCGCCTGAAGCATGAAACCGGTGGCTTCGGCCAGCCCCTCGGGCGTGTCCCATTCGCGGACACCCGAGACGTCCTCCGATCTGTTCCGGCCCCAGAACATGGTGTATTCGGCGCCGGCACTTCCGTCCCACCTCAGCGTCGCCTTCTCACCGTTGCCGACCATCACCTTGGTCGGACGGAAGTTGCGGAAGACGAACTCGGCCGGGAACTTGGCCACGACAGCGTCGGTGGTCTTCTCGGTGAAGGACCCGTTGGTCGGCGAGCTCTCCTCGATGATCTGCAGGTCGGCGTTGCCGGCGGTCCGGTTGACCGCGATCTGCGAGATGACCAGGGTGACAGCGCGTCCGGTGACGTTGACCGGGCGGTCGGCGGCGAACTCGAAGACCTGCCATTCACCTTCGGCGAAGCCGGGACGGGCGGTCCAGCCGGTCGCTCCCGTCACCGCGGATGTGAGTTGGGAGCGGTTCTCGGTCAGGGCCGAAGCACCCGCACCGATGCGAATCCGCACCCTGATGCTCTTACAGAAGGCCGGGCCCGAGTTCCCGACGCCGACCTGGATGTTCAACCTGCCGGTCACCGGCTGCGCCGCCGTCGAAACGGTCAGGGGATTGGGATCCGGCTCGATTTCGAAGGACAGCAACGAGCTGGCCGACAGGATTCTGCTGTTCATGGAGATCTGGACCCTTTCCTTCAGTCTCGTGGCTTCAGCTGCAAGTAGCCGGCGCGCGCCTCGGCGCGCGGCTCGCCGGGATACGCGTACGTGTCCGCCATGGCGATGGGGAACTCCAGCCATTCCGGCACGTCGCCACCCCGGTCGCGGGGTTCGGCCCAGGTCCAGTCGCCGTGCCAGGCCGCGGGATGCGGCATGACGATCGAATCCTCTTCGAGGAGCGAGCCGAGTCCCGGTCCCGACCGGCGCGCGAGCGCGTCCTGCTCCGAGACCGGGGGTCGAGCCACGGCCAGCAGCGGGTGCAACCGGAAGGAGGCCCGGATCCGGGACAGTGAGGCGTGGACGAAGTCCACGTCCAGGACGAGGCGCGCTACCGGAAGGATGTCGGTGGTGGCGTGGACGCCGTTGTGCGGGTCCATCAGGACTGTGAGGTGGTGTGTCACCGCGGCTTCGCCGGGGAGCGTGGCCGGGAGCGCGAGGCCGTCTCCGATGCCGATGGGCTGTAGGTAGGCGTGTGCATCGGTCGGCTGCTCGGTGTAGAGCTTGGTGTAGACGACCGGATTGTCGGGGCCGGCCGCCGCGGCGAAGTAGCCGATCAGGCCGTCGGTCAGACGGTCGGTGGAGCCGAGGCGGATCGGCCAGCGGTAGCCGTCGCGGCCCGGGTAGTCCTCGCCGGAGGCCGTGTCCGTCGAGGCGGTCCCGGCGAGTACACCGTCCGAGGGCGGGACCGGCGCGGTGGCCCAGCCGGGGTTGGTCAGTGGCAGGCCTTGGAGATCGATGGCCAGGTCGGCGGCGACCAGGGCGACCGGACGGCCGATGAGCCGGGAGGGGACCGAGTCGTCCTGGGAGGCGGGGTCCACCATGGCGTCCAGCGCGCTGTCGATGGTGTCCAGCAGAGCGCGGAAGGCGACGTGCGGCGTGCTTTGGCCGCGCAGTCCGGCGATGAAGCCGGCCAATCGCGGGTAAGCCGCGGTGAAACCGGGAGAAATGGGATCCGGGTGCGGTGAGTGCGGGAGCGGGTTCCACGCGATGGTGTTGTTCGTGTTCAGGACCCGTAGTTCGCCCAGCGGTGAGCCGTCCGGCGCGTAGACCATCAGCGTCTGGTCCAGGTCGTTGACCAGCAGCCAGCCGCCGACCGGCGTGGCCGGGGTCCCCGCGTCCCGCGCTGTCGCGACGGCGGCCGAGGGGGCGCCGTCCACGGCGTGCGTCGTGGCCAGCCGTACCCTCGCCGGCTGTAGCAGTCGCGGTGGGAGCTGGATGAACCGCTGCGCGCCGATCGGGTTCGGGTACAGCGTCTTTCGCTCGTCCGGCAGGACACTGATGGCGCGGATCGGCGGGAACCGCTCGAAGTTGTTCTGCGAGGGGTTGGTCAGGTCCACGCACCTGCCGAAGCGGTCGACGATCCGCAGATCCATGAAGAAGAACTGGCCGGCGCGGACTGGCTGGAAGGTGTCGTCCTCACCCTCGCCGTGTCCGCTGGGCGCGGGGTATGACGGGGCATCGCCGAGCAGCGGTCGCAGGTCGCCCGGGATCAGGATCCGGGAACGCAGTGGACGCGCGGCGCCGTCCTGGGTGAGCAGCCAGTCGTGGAAGCCGTCCAACGTCTGGGAGATCATGTCGATGTCCTCGAGGTCCTCGCGAAGTTGCCGGACACCCAGTGCTTCAGCCTCCGGATACGTGGCCAGGTATCGGTCCAGCTGACGTTCGGCCACGTATCGCACGGTGGGCGCGAGGAAGGACCGCCCTCGGAAGATGCGACGCTGTGAGGAGGACGCGTCAGTGGCGGTGGAGCCGGTGCCCTTCCAGGAGTATGCGGTCCCGTTGAACTCCCAGTGCTCGGTTTCGCCGGTCCGGAACGGCGTGGGCACGTACCGCACATCCCATTGCAGGTACATCGGCAGCCACGGCTGCCGCCAGAACAGGGTGTATTCCGCCAGGTCGCCCCGGACGTTGAGTTGGGGGTACGCGATGGCGTTGTGCAGCGCGGTGGGCCCGGGAGCGCCGGCATTGGTCCAGGCGGCCTTGTCCAGCAGCGCGAATTCTTTGAGCAGCGGCAGGACCAAGGCTGGGAAGCCGTCCAATCTCGGCGCCGGCGGATTGGTGGGCACGTCCTCGAGCGATTCGCCGATCTTCAGGGCGGACAGCAGATGGGCGGGGAGCCGCACCGGCAGTGGCTCGTCCCGGGACAGCGGGTCGCCGACGTTGGCGCCCTCGATGACGACCACCGGGTCGGCCGGGGTGTAGTAGTTCTCTGACATCTCCCGCTGGAGCGCCGTGCCCTCGGGGAGCTCGATGCCCGGTTTGGCGACGAAGACGGCGATGGCCTTCTCCAGGTCCTCGGGGGTGTCGCCGCGCGGCAGGTCCTTCTCCAACTCCTTGACCTTGTCGTACTGGGCCTTGGTGAGCTTGGCGATGGACGGCTTGCCGTCAGGGCTGGCCTCGGGGTCGAGCTGGTCCTGGGCGAGCGCGTCGAAACCTGGGGCGTGCTGGCCCTCGCGGGTGGCTCGGTTCAGCAGGAACCACAGCGTCCAGGTGCGCCATTGCAGGCTGCGCAGCTTGGGGAGCTCAGCGTCGTGCGCGGCCTGCTGCGCGTTGAGCGCGACCAGCCATGCCGGGTCCGTGGCGCGGGCGGCGCGACGTTCCGCGGCGGTACCGGGGGTGGCGTCGGTGTCGTCGGTGTCGTCGCCGAAGCCGTCGGGGCGGCGCTCCACCAGATGCCAGACGTAGCCGGACTCGTGCCCGGCGAACCAGGTGCTGCGCAGCGCCTCGTCGAGCTCGTCGTCGCCGCCCGGGCCGTCGAAGGTGTCGATGGTCCCGTGGTAGAGGGCTGACAAGAGCTTCGCGGTGTCCGCTGAGCGGGTCTGGTGTTTCGTCAGCTCCGCAGCGGCGTCACCGACGCTGTGTCCGACAGCGACTTTGATCGGGTTGTCCACGTCCGTCGGATCGGGCTTGTCGGACGGCGGCTGGTAGTTCCGCTGCTTCCAGGTGATGCCGAGCGCGGTGCCTACATAGAGCGTGTTCTTCAAGGTTCCGGGGACGGCGACGTCTTCGGGCAACGCCCACTCCAGCGCCTCCAGGATCGCCGCCGGGTCGGTGCGGTCCGGCGGAAGCAGCCCGGGGATGTCCAGGGCCTGGGCGAGGATGTCGGCGCTCTGCTCGGAATACCAGCCGATCGCCAGGTAGGACAGGCGATTGTCCGGCGGGTAGGTGTCGACGTTGCCGTCTTCGAGATCCTTGAGGTCGTCGTGAAAGGAGAACACGCCCTCGTGGTAGGGCTCGTACGCGGCGAAGGCGGGCAGGCCGGGGCCGACGGCGGTCAGGAACGGCTCGCGGCGGCCCGGGTCGGTCCAGGGAGCGTCCGTGACGTCGGTGATCAGGCTCAGGAACGTGGTGTCGGAGGTATCCGGATCCCGGAGCCTGGGCACCTTCAGTTCGGCGTAGTCGTCGCGATCGGGATAGTCGGACTCCAGGTAGTCGCTGTGTACCAGCCAGCCTTTGACGTGAACCGTGTTTCGGTTCTCCGGTTCGGGCTGCCCCTCGGGGTCGGAGTAGCGCACGATCAGCCATCGGTTCGGCACCAGGGGGAAGGTGGTGACCTCGGTCTTCTCGTCGTAGTGTCCGGCGGCGAGGGCCTCGGGGAACTGCCATTGCAGGCGCACCCCGAACGGGATCCGCACCTCGCCGCCCTGACCGGCCGGCGGCTCCGGCGGGGTCCCTTGCTCGAGCATCAGCTCATAGTCGGTACGCCAGCGCGAGAACGGGCCGCCGGCGGAGTTCACCATGTCGTTGGAGACCAGGGCGTGCAGCCGGATCGGGACGATCAGGTCGGTGGTCATATCAGCGTTCTCCCTCACAGTCCCCGCCCGGGCACAGCTGCTGCTGGAGGGGTGCGTTGACAAGTTGCACGGCGAGTTGGGCCGGATGCAGGTCCGGCAGTGAGTGCGCCTGGGCGAGCGGTTTGATCAGGCCGCTGTCACCCTCCAGCCGGAGAACATCCGCGACGCCGCCGGCCTGCGGCGGGCGCAGGTATTTGGAGAACACCGTGTCCGAGCCGGTGGGGAAGTACCGGCCGGGCAGCGTGGCTCCCAGCGGCGGACTCGCGTCGGCCTGAAGCTGCCGGAGCCCGATGACCGCGCGCTTGTCTGTCGGGTGGATGTCGACGCCGAAGTGGATGCCCTCGCTCGGCTCGCGAATCAGGACGCTGTCCGGGACGTCGTCGAACAGGCAGAGCAGCATGTCGGAAGCCACCAGCTCGCGCCGGATCACGGTCGCCTGGCCCGTCGCGTTCTCGCCGACGATGACCATGTCCGGCCAGGCCGGCACCAGCTCCGAGCGCATGAGCAGCCCGGCGGCCGGATAGCCTTCGCGGTTCCCGGCCCGCGTCGCGGCCCGCAGCGACTGGTCACAGTACTGGTCCAGGGAGCTGTGTACGGCCACGTCGCGGGCCCCGGCCAACAGCGCGTCGATCCACACAGGGTCGATACGGAACAGGCGCAGCGACTCCTCCGGCAGCATCCGGAAGTCGGGGACCAGGTATGAGAAAGGCACCGATTTCAGGACCCTGAGTTCGGCGAGCCGGTCCTCCAGCGGCTGCGCCCGGTCGGCCGCGACCGACAGCAGCGCCGCCTGTCGGGTGTCGGCGCTCAGCGTGGCGCGGGCGTCTGCTTGGCTCAGCCGGGCCTGTCGCGCGATCTCGGGCACCGCTTCGGCCGGCGGCTGCGACGCGCCGAGCGCGTCCACCAGGGTCCGGCCGCCCCGATTCGCGGCCAGGCGGGCCAGGGCGCTCAGACCGTAGGGCGCGCCGTCGGTGTAGACGCCGCTCGACGCGACCCCAGCGGCCGAGCGGACCGGGTCGTTCGCCACGGCCATCATCCGCACCGCCGTGTTCGCCAGCTCGCGGCGGGCCCGCGTCACCTCCTTGGCGTAGGCGGGGTCGGCAAGGCCGACGGTCCGGCCCAGGGTCCAGGCGGCGGCATAGGAGACGTCGAAGATGCCGTAGGTCTGGTCGTAGACCAGAGCGAAGTCGGCGGTGGTGTGCGCCTTGGCGACGTCCAGTGCCGGAACCTCGCGTGCGGTCAGCGGGGCGAACGGCCCGCGATACCAGGCGTACGTGTGCTCGCCGGTGATCGGCCGGTGCGGCACCGGCACGTAGCCGAGGCGCAGCCGCTCCAGCGCGTAGGCCTCGTCAGTAGTCGGATTCGTCGGCGCGTTCGCCGGCCGTCGCATCCGCAGCGCCAGGTTCTCCGCGTCGGTGTTGCCCGGATCCACCAGGTTCGCCAGGATCCCTTCGGCGTCGAACGCCGCGGCCGGATCGTTCCGGAAGGACCAGGACCACAGCGACACCAGGCGCACGAAATCGGTTCCGGTCGGCAGGGAACCGTCGAGGTGCCGGTGGAAACCCTCCAGCGACACCAGGTGCACCGCGTAATCGCCCTCGCCGCGCGGGAACCGGTTGGCGGTGATGACGCTGAACGTGCCCTTGATCAGGATCTCGCCGTCGACCAGCAGCTTCGGCTCGTCCACGTCCCGGACGTGGGCCAGGTAGTACAGCTCTTCCTTAGACGGCAGAATCGCGGTGAACACCGATGCCGGAACGTCGATGGTCTGGCAGTGACCCTCCAGGACCGTCGGGTGCAGACCGGTCAGTGCGGGCCCGAGGATCGTCGAGTCGTTGGAGGCGAGCAGGTCCCGTACCGTCCGCTCGGTCGTCAGCGCCAAGCCCTCCGGGTCCTCCGGCAGCTCTCCCGCCCGGAACACCATCAGCGCCAGCCACGGCGCGCGCCGCTCCATCCGCGACCATTCGGGCTCGCGTTCCCACGGCAGGTATTCGCGGGTCAAGGTGATGTGCGGCAGGACGTGCCGGAAGTCGCCGTCCGCGCCGCGCGCCGGATACACCGCTTGGACGGTGGCACCGTCGAGGACGAACTGCGGTGCCTTGACCTCGAATTCCTCGGCGGTCTTGGGCAGCGGCTCGGAGCTGTCGATGGGTGTCGAGCCCTCTTTGAGGACGTGCTCGACCTCGATCCGGTAGGTGCCGGCGGTGGCGGCCGGCTGCATGGAGTCGATGAAGGTGACGTCCAGCAGTTCCTGGGACGCCTGGGTGCCCGGCCGGGCGCGTCGGGTGGCCATGGTCAGCTCGCCATCGTCGTCGGGAGCACCAGCGGTGCGTCGGTCAGGGTGGTCTGCGCTCGGGACGCGTACTTGGTGAGGGCGCCGTCGGCCTGGGGGCCGTAGCCCCAGCGGCCCAGGGCGTCGTGGACCGCGGTGCGCTTTCCCACGGTGCTCGTGGCCAGGGTGTCGGCGATGAGGCCCGGGCTGTTCGCGTGGCGGACCGGGACCGGTCCGGCGGCGTTCGCGTCGCGCAGCGGCATCGCGCCGTCCGGCAGCCTCTCCACGCCGAGTGCTTCGGTGCTGATCGGCCCGACATCGTCGCCGGTCTCCGGCCCGGGGATCTCGATCCTCAGTCCGACCAGGTGGCCGGGGATCAGGCCTTCGTCCAGGCTCGGCTTGCCTGGCGCACCCCACTGCGCGGCCGGCACGTCACGCTTGATCTGGGTGATGACCCAGTCATAGTCCTCCCAGTCCTCGAAGACGGTGCCGTTGCGGTAGATGGTGACGCGGTGTTCGGAGGTGACATTCCGCTTGTCCATCGGGCGGATGTCCACTGTTTCGCCGCCAGGGCCCAGTTGCGCACTGTTGACGTAGACCTTCGACGACGGCAGCGCCGAGGTGGTCTCCACGACGAACCCGGCGGCGGTGATCGCGGTCGGCGCGTGCGCGGCGGTGCGGGCCGCGAGCTCGGCCGGGTCGATGTCGGGGAGCAGGCCTTCGAGCGGGATGATGGCGATCGGGTCGGGCAGCTGCTGGCGGAACTCCTGCCAGTTCTGCGCCGGCAGCGTCGGCCGGGAGGCCCCGAACCCGAAGCTGAAGCTGACGAACCACACCTTGACGCTGACCCGGCCGCCCAGCGGCGGGGTCCACAGGTCGATGCCGACGCCGACCTCGATGCTGACCCGGACCTTCACGAACCAGACCTTGATGGTGAAGGCGACGCCGATGCGGACGCCGATACTCACCTCGAGGTAGAAGGGGTTCCACTGGATCAGGGCATCGACATACGCGGTGAACCAAGCCGACAGCAGGCCCTTCTCATAGCGGGCTTCCAGCCGACCGCCGGCCATGATGGCGTTCGGGGTGAGGGCTGCGTACATCTGGGCGCTGACCCGGATGTTGTTGTCCGGGGACCAGATGAAGCCCAGCCGGGCCGGCCTCGGGTAGTGGTCTGGGATCGTGTACGAGGGGTGGTAGCCGCCGGCGGTGATGGCGAAGTCGCCCTTGTTCGTCCCGCCGGTCCACAGGTAGACGGCGATGCCGCCGGTCAGGCGCGCGGATTCGTGGAAGGCGAACGAGCCGTCGGCGATGGCCACGTCCATGGACAGCAGGCCCTTGCGGTCCTCGTAGCCGAGGCGGACGTCGATGTTGAGGCGGGCCAGGACCTTGCGGCCGGGCTGCGCGTTCTTGGGGAACGTCACCGTGGTGCGGCCCAGCAGCATCACGGCCAGCTCGTTGCCGAACTTGACCACGGCCAGGGCGCGGGTCTGGATGAACTTGAAGGAGGTGAACTGCAGGCCGACCGCGCCCCAGTAGCTGCCGGATTCCGGTCGCATCCAGGCGCCCGGACCCATCAGCATCGCCATGATCTCTTCCGGCGTCGGCGAGCCGGCCCCGGTCAGGCGCCGCACCAGCGGGAACTCGCCGACCTCGTCGATCGCCGGGATCCGGATGTCGTTGTTGACGCCGAAGCCGCCGGAAACCCCGGTCACCGTGAACGCCGGCGGCCCGAACAGCGCTACGTCCCCGATACCGCCGGCCTCGCCGAACAGGAAGATCGAGGACCAGCCGTCGCGGTGCCGGGCGTACGAGCCCAGCGCGGTCATCGCGAAGAACTTGACCTCGGCCACCACCGAGCCGCTGAGCAGCACCGAGTAGTCGGGGTCGGCGCGGTTCTCGAAGACGCCGGCGATGGACAGCGGTGGGGTGTCCATCCGCAGTGCCGCGCCCGACAGCCGGGGCTCGAAGTCGGTGTCGATGCTGAAGCCCAGACCCAGCAAGGAGAACGTGACCGGCCCGACCTGGAGGGTGGCGTCGAAGGACACGAAGACGCTGCCGTCGGCGTAGCCCAGGGCGATCCGCTTGATGCGCAGCGGGCCGACGGCGATATCGAGGTCGAAGCCGGCATCCAGACCCCGGGTCTGGCTCGCCGGCAAATTGCCGCCACCCCGACGGTTCCAGATCTCCAAGACCAGCGGCGGCTGCGCGTCCCCGCCGACGGCGTAGGACAAGGTGACGCAGAGCCCTGCGAGGTCGAGCTCTGGGAAGACGGGCATGACGGCGGACGGGGAGGCTTCCGGGGCGATCGCGGCGACGTCCCCGCGGACCGTTCCGGCCAGCGGGGCCGAACCCGGCTCTGGAGTCGGTCCCGCGTCGATCCGCCCGAACGCCGCCGCGCCGAAGCCGCCGACCTCGGCCAGCAGTTCGTTCGCCGCCACGGCGGCTGTGGCGTCCCAGCCCGAGGAGGTCAGGGCGAATCCGAGCCCTTCCATGGCCACGTCGTACTCGGCCGGGATCAAGTCTCCGACCATCGGCAGCTGTTTGGCCGAGGCTCGCACGGCCAGCCGGGCCGCGGCGCCGTACTTGCGGTCCACCGCGGCGAACGCCCACGACGTCCAGTCCGCCGACGCGGCCAGGGCGGACCGCTTGGCACCCGGCTCGTACCACAGCGTCAGCGAGTCCAGCTTCGGCACCAGCCCCGCCGGGGTGTCCGACGGGCCGCTCAAGCCCAGTGCGGACAGCAGGTCCAGGCCTTCGAGCGGCGGTTCGCCACCGGTCTTCTCCCACTTGGCCGCCAGCCACTTCCCACCCGCGCCACGTGCCGCCTGCACGACGAACCGCATGCTCTTCTCCGGCGACAGGACGAGATCCAAAGTCCCGGACACGGCTTGCTCGCCGCCGCCCGCGGTGAGGCGCAACTCCAGCCTGGCTGTCTTCTCGCCGAGTGCGACTTCACTGACCAGCACCACAGCGGCGTCGCGCTGGTCATCGAACTCGACGAGCAGTTCTTCGACGGTGAGGCCGGCCACGAACGCCGGCGGGGTGACGCCCAGCGCGGCGAAGATCTCCGCGGGCCGGATGTCCGTCCCCTGAGCTTGGAACGACCAGCCGCCGGCGCCGGCCCAGGTACCGGTGACGTCCAGGGTCCCGCCCTCGCCGATCCGCCATCGCGCACTCACCGAGCCCTGGGTGTCGGCACCGAATCTGGCGACGGTCAGGGTCACGTCGGTGAGTTCGATCCGATCGCCGCCGACGCGCCAGGCGTTCTGCAGGGTGGCGGAGAAGGCGTAGCCGCGAGCCGGCGGCGGGTTCAGGTCGCCCTCGACCGTCAGGACCCTGACTGTCGCCTCCGGTGGGACGCCCATCCCCGGTGGCAGCTCGCCGATCAGCGCGGCCAGCGGGACCGGTTCGGCGAGGATGCCGCTGATGGTCTTCTCCGGGTAGGCGACGGCCACGTCCACGACCACGTCGGCGCCCAGCCGGACCTGTCCGGCGGCCCCGGCGACCAGCGAGGGTGAAGTGCTGAACGGGTTCTCGACCTGGAACGTCGCCACCAGCGCGTGGATGGTCAGGACACCGGGGATGACTTCCCAGTCGGTGCCGAGCGAGACCGCCATCCGGGCTTCCAGCCAGTCGTACTCGACGGCCTGCGTGCCTTGCGTCTGCTTCGGCACGAACTTGATGCCCAGAGCCGTCAGGGCGAGCGCGACCGCTGAGGGCAGATCCGCCGGCGGCCGGAAGTCGCCGGGGTTCAGGTTCGCGAAGTCCAGCAGATCGTCCAAGCTGTCCAGCGGCACTTCCGGGAACGTCCCGGTGACGAACCACTCCTGTCCGGAGCCCAGCGGGGCGTAGCCCCAGACGTAGGGCTTCGGATCCGCCGCGGCGTCCGGGAAACCCAGTTCCGCACCGAAACCGAGCCGGGCCCGCACCCCCCTGCCGTCGGCCCCGGGCTCAGCCCCGAACACCAGATGCAGCGGCCCCAGCCCGATCCTCGCCAGCGCGGCCGGAACGGCGGCCACCTCCTCGGGCAGCCCCTCCCCCTCCGGCAACCGGGCGTCCACCCGAACACCCACGACGTGCTCCCACCCGGTGTCGGGCAGGAAGAACACCGAGGCCCGCGAGGTCACCTGCGAGGCCAGGCGAATGGCCCCGCTCACGGACAGGCGGTCGGCATCCACCTCGACATCACTGACCAGGCTGATCCTGCCCTCCGGCAGGAAGCGCTGGAAGAAGCCGAGGACCTCCCCGAAATCAAGCTCGACGGGCCCGATCTGAAAGGAGCCCTCCCCCTGAGCCAGTTCAAGGGCCTTGCGAAGGTCACCGACGGAAAACGGCATGGCTGAACCAGCCCTCCTGGCTCGGGGATAGCGAGAACCAACACGTGGTGAGGTGGCAGTACGAAACCCGGCGGAAGCGGCCCGAACCGCTGCCACCAGACTTGGTGAAACGTAGCGCCGCGCCGTGCACGAGGTAACAGCTGTCAGCAACCGCACGATCACCCTGACGGGAAACCACCCATGGCGGATCGTGGCTCAGACCGCGCCGCTCAACGCACAGTAAAGAGTGGGATACGCTCAGCCACTGGTCGCGATCGAGATACCAGCGATCTTCGATCGGTATGCCTGGTTCGCCGACCACTGTCGCCGATGGCCCGCAAGCCACACGGCATCATCACCATCCCGGAGAGCCTGGTTTCCTCCGAACAGGTGATCACACCTACGAAAACCAACTCCGCAGCCAGAACACGAAGTCGTCCCACACCGAGCCCAGCACGGTCAGATAGCCCTTCCCGGCCGGCGAGACCAGCAGCGTGGCGATGATGGTGGTGAGCGCGGCCAGGACCAGCGCGGCCAGCGACGCGTTGGAGATCCGGCTGCGGTACAGCCGCGACACGCCCTTGGCGTCCACCAGTTTGCCGCCCACCCGCAGCCGGGTCAGGAACGTGGAGGCCATCCCTCCGCGCCCCTTCTCCAGGAACTCCACCAGGTTGCTGTGGCCGCCGACGGCGACGATCAGGCTCGCGCCCTTGTCGTCGGCCAGCAGCATCGCCACGTCCTCGCTCGTGCCGGCCGCCGGGAACACCGCGCACGGCAGGCCCAGGGAGGTGACGCGGTCCAGGCCCGGGGCGGTCCCGTCCGGGTAGGCGTGCACGATCAGCTCCGCGCCGCAGGCCAGGGCCGCGTCGGAGACCGAGTCCATGTCGCCGACGATGATGTCCGGGCGGTGGCCGCACTCCAGCAGCGCGTCCGCGCCGCCGTCCACCCCTATGCACACCGGCCGGTACTCGCGGATGTAGGGGCGCAGGACCGCCAGGTCGTCCTTGTGATGCGTGCCGCGGACCACCATCAGCACGTGGCGGCCGTCGAGCTCGGTGGTGATGTCCGGGACCCCGACGCCGTCGAACAGCAGGTCGCGCTCGGCCCGCAGGTACTCCATGGTGTTCGCGGTGAACGCCTCGATCTGCTCGGACACCGTCGAGCGGGCCTCGGCCAGCGCCTCGACGACCTCCTCCAGGTCCACCGCCTTGCCGACCGCGACCGGGGTGCTGCCGCGCAGCACCACGTTGCCGTCCAGGCGCACCACGTCGCCCTCGGCGATCCGCTCCAGCACCGCCGGGCCCACCTCGTCGACCACGGGGATGCCGGCGGACAGCAGGATCTCCAGGCCCATCGCCGGATAGCGGCCGGACAGCGACTTGGCGGCGTTCACCACCGCCGCGGGCTTGCACGCCAGCAGCGCCTCGGCGGCCGGGCCGTCGAGGTCGACGTGGTCGATCAGGGCGATCTCGCCGGCCCGCAGCCGTTTGGTCAGGTCCTTGGTGCGCCGGTCGACCCGGGCAACGCCGGACAGGCCCGGCAAGTCTGGCTGGCGGGCCTGGGCTCGGCGTCGGGGACGGGGCGGAAGGTGCGTCATCACTGGCGCTCATCGTCGCATGTCCGACCGGGCCGGCGGTAAGGGATTGGCGGGTGCGCGGCACGGGGCGCGTGGGGGACGGGCTCGGGACGCTCGGACACGCAGGGTTCCGCACCGGCCGCGCGCCGGAGTCTGCACCCCGTACTACCTCCGGGTCTCCACCCCGTTCCACCTCCGAATCTCCACCCCGCTCTCCACCCGCGCTCCGATCTGGAAAGAACACCGGATCCATAGCGTCATAGCCATGAACATCCTGCAGATCGTCCTCATCATCGCGGTCGCCGCGCTGGTCATCGGCAAGCGCCTGACCGGGCGCCCGGTCGACACCCGCCGCTCGGTCGTCATGCCGGGCATCCTGGCCGTGTACGGCTGGTTCATCCTGCAGAAGAGCGGCACGCTGACGCACACCGACCAGGTGTGGCTCGCGGTCCAGGGCGCGGTGTCGATCGCGATCGGGCTCGTCCGCGGGTCCTCGATCCGGCTCTACGAGCGCGACGGGGTGGTCTGGGCCCGGTACCGTCCGGTAACGCTGCTGCTGTGGCTCGGTTCCTTCGCGGCCCGCTTCGGGCTGGAGGCGGTCGCGATCGGGGCCGGTGCGGGGAGGACGGCGATGACGTCCTCGACGATGCTCATGTTCGGCCTGTCGCTGGCCGCCGAGTCGCTGATCGTGCTGCCGCGGGCGCATGCCAGCGGGATTCCGGTCATGGCGCGCTCATGAGTGTGAGCGCCACGATCCGGCTGAGCGTGGCCGACGTGCTCCGCGCGCCGAGTGCCGGGCACACTGGCCTCATCATGAGCGACACCGCGGAAGACTTCCCCGACCTGCGGCGGTGGACCGAGCGCTGGCCCGCCGCCGCCGTGGCGCTGCGGCTGCTGGCGATCGGGGCGCTGTCGTTCACCATCGTGCACACCCGCCACCCGGCGGCCTGGGCGCTCGGCGGGGTCGCGGCGGTGGCCGGGATCATGTGGGCGGTCTCCGCGGTGCGCCCCCTGCCGGGGCTGGTGCCCGCGATCGCGGTGTTCGCCCTGTGCGGCGCGGTGCTGGCCGGCACGGGCCTGGCCGAGCCGTCGGGGCTGACGTACGTCTTCATGAGCCTGCTGTACCTGCAGGCGGTGGCCGAGCCGCGGGTGACGGCGCTGTACGTCGGGGTCGCGGTCATCGTCACCGGGGCGGTCAGCGCGGTCGCCGCGCACAACGGCAGCCAGTTCCCGTGGATCATCGCGGTCTCGGTCGGCGGCTACGTGTTCGGCGACGCCCGCCGCTCCCGCCGCCTGGCCCTGGAACGCGCGCAGGACCTGCTGGTGATGACCCGGCGCGCGAACACCGAGCAGGCGCACGCCGCGGCGCTGGCCGAGCGCGGCCGGATCGCCCGCGACGTGCACGACGTGCTGGCGCACTCGCTGTCGGGCCTGGCGATCCAGCTGGAGGCAGCCGACGCGTTGCTGACCGACGGCGCGGACGTGGAGCGCGCGCACACCATGGTGATCCGCGCCCGCCGCCTGGCCCGCGAGGGCCTGTCAGAGGTCCGGCGCGCGGTGGCGGCCCTGCGCGAGGACGTCAAGCCGCCGCAGGAGTCGCTGGCGGTGCTGGCCGCGGACTACACCGAGGACACCGGCTGGCCGGCGACGTTCGAGGTGGCCGGCGGCCCGGTGCCGCCTTTGACCGTGGAGACGGCGCAGACGCTGCAACGCGCCGCGCAGGAGGCGCTGACGAACGCGCGCAAGCACGCCCCGGGAGCGGCGGTGGCGCTGCGGCTGGCGGTAGGCACGGACGACACGGTCACGCTGACGATCGAGAACGCGGCCTCGACGACGGGCTCGGCACCCCTGGCAACCTCCGGCGGCGGCTGGGGGCTGGTCGGGCTGCGGGAGCGGGTGGAGTTGGTCGGCGGGTCGGTGCAGGCCGAGCCGACGGCGGAGGGCGGGTTCCGGGTAGAAGTAGTGGTTCCCGTCGCGGGAGAGGCGGATCCCGCGGGTTGACGCGACGCGCGCCTCAGTCCATCCCGTGCCGCAGCGCGTACCGCACCGCCTGAGCCCGATCGCGAACCCCGATCTTCGCGAACAGATTGTTGATGTGCGTCTTCACCGTCGCGGCGGAGACGAACAGCTCCTCGGCGATCTCCGTGTTCGACCTGCCGCGCGCGATCAGCGTCAGCACCTCGGCCTCGCGCGGTGTCAGGTCGGCCGAGGCCGCCACCTCGACCGCCGCGGCCAGCAGTATGGCCGTGACCCCGTCGTCCAGCACCGACTGGCCGGAGGCGGCGGCCTCGATGGCCCGGGCGATCTCGGCCCGGCCGGACTCCTTGGTGAGGTATCCGGTGGCGCCGGCGCGCAGGGCCTTGAGGATCGAGGCGTCGTCGGCGTGCGTGGTGAGCACCACGACCCGCACGTCCGGGGCACTGTCCGCGATCCGCCGCGTGGCCTCGACGCCGTCCACGCCGGGCATGCGCAGGTCCATGAGCACCACATCCGGCCGCAGCGTCTCGGCCGCCGCCACCGCCGCCGCCCCGTCCGCGGCCTCGCCGACGACCTCGACGCCGGGGGTCACGGACAGCAGCGCGACGAGCCCGTCGCGCACCGCCGCCTGGTCATCGGCCACCACAACACGGATCACTGGCACGGCAGTATTCTCACATCCCGGGGGAAGCCGCTCACCGACCGGTATCGAGGGCCGCATGTCGATCACCATCGCCGATGTCGCGAAGCGTGCCGGGGTCAGCAAGACCACGGTGTCGCGAGTGCTCAACGCCAAGGCCGGGATCACCCGCCAGACCACCGAGAAGGTGCGCTCGGCGATCGAGGAGCTGGGGTTCGTGCCCAGCTCGACGGCGGTCAGCCTGGCCCGCGGCCGCACCGGCACGGTCGGGGTGCTGGTCCCGTTCGGCAGTCCCGGCGCGCCGGCTCCGCTGCTGGAGTCGCAGTGGATGGCCGAGATCCTGCAGGCGGTCTCCGACGTGCTGGCGGCGGCCGGGTACGGGCTGCGGCTGTTCACGTGCGACGACAGTGCGGAGTCCCTGGAGCGGTTCGCGGCGCGGATCTCGGCGCGGTCGGTGGACGCCCTGCTGGCGATCGAGCCGACCGGAACACTCGACCAGATCGTCGGCATCGACCGGGGCGGGCTGCCGGTCGTCCTGGTGGACGACCGCGATCGCCGGGTCCCGCTGCCGACGGTGTCCACGACCAACGACCGGGGCGGGCAGTCCGCGGCGCGGCACCTGATGGACCTCGGCCGGCACCGGCCTCTGGTGATCACCGGGAAGCGCGAGTTCGGGTGCACCCGGCAGAGGCTCGCGGGTTTCCGCCGGGTCTACGCCGACGTCGGTCTGCCCGTCGCGGCGGAGTACGTCATCGAAGGCGACTTCACCGTCGCCGGGGGTGTGCGGGCCGTCCAGCAGGCGCTGCGCGACGGCATGGAGTTCGACGCGGTCTTCGCCCACAACGACCTGTCGGCGATCGGCGCGCTGCGGGCCATGCGGCAGGCCCCGCGCGGCAGTCTGGCCGACGACGACATCGCGCTGGTCGGGTTCGACGACATCCCGCTGGCGTCGCAGACCGGGTATCCGCTGACCACCGTGCGGCAGCCCCTGCCGGAGATGGGCGAGGCCGCGGCGCGGCTGCTGCTGGCCCGCCTCGATGACGGGGTGCGGGGGCCGGCGCCGGAGTCCTCGGTGGTCATTCCGACCGACTTGGTCGTCCGGAGGACCGCGGTGTCGGGGTGACGGCGGCGGCCCCGCCGCGCTCCAACCGCTACCTCGCTACCCCCCGCTACCTCGCTACCCCTGCTGCCGATCCGCCGCGGCCGCCTGCAGCAGCTCGTCCGCGTGCGCCTGCCCCAGCTCCGACTCCTCCAGCCCGGCGAGCATCCGCGCCAGCTCCCGCCGCCGCGCCGCGTCGTCGAGCACGACCACGCCCGAACGCGTGACCAGGCCGTCGTTGGCCTTCTTCACCACCAGCTGGCGGTCGGCGAACGCCGCCACCTGCGGCAGGTGCGTCACCACCACGACCTGCGCCGAGCGCGCCAGCCGGGCCAGCCGGCGCCCGACCTCCACCGCGGCCTTGCCGCCGACGCCGGCGTCCACCTCGTCGAAGACGAAGGTCGGGACCGGGTCCGAGCCGGCGAAGACCACCTCGACCGCGAGCATCACCCGGGACAGCTCGCCGCCGGAGGCGCCCTTGGCGATCGGCAGGAACGGCGCGCCGGGGTGCGGGGCCAGGCGGATCTCGACGTCGTCGACGCCGGTCGGACCGAACGCCACCGTGCGGTCGTCCACCTCCAGGCCGTCGGCGGAGTCCTTCTGCGCGACCGGGACCTCGACGCGGGCGTGCGGCATGGCCAGCTCCGCCAGCTCGGTGGTCACCGCCGCCGCGAACTTGTCCGCGGCCGCCGAGCGGGCCGCCGACACGCGCGCGGCGTGGCCGGCCAGCTCGGCGCGGGCCGCGGCGCGCTCCTCGGTGAGTGCGGCGATGCGCTCGTCGTCGCCCTCGAGCTCGGCCAGGCGCAGCGCGCCGTCGGAGGCCCAGGCGATGACGTCGGAGAGCTTGGGCCCGTACTTGCGCATCAGGCCGTTGAGGTCGCTGATGCGCTGCTGGACGTCGGCCAGGCGCCGCGGGTCGGCCTCGATCGAGTCGGCGTAGGCGGCCAGCTCGGTGGAGACGTCGGCCAGCAGGAACGAGGCCTCGTCCAGGCGCTGGGCCACCTCGGCCAGCGCCGGGTCGTGGCCGCGGGCGGCCTCCAGGGCCCGGGTCGCCTCCGACACCAGCGACAGAGCGTTGATGGACGCCGGATCGTCGGGGCTGCCGGCCAGCGCCATGTGCGCGCCGCCGGAGGCGGTGCGCAAGGTGTCGGCGTGCCCGAGGCGCTCGGCCTCGGCGTCCAGCTCGGCGTCCTCGCCCTCGACCGGCTCCAGGCGCTCGACCTCGGCCAGGCCGAAGCGCAGCAGGTCGGCCTCCTGGGCGCGCTCACGGGCCCGGGTGGTCAGCTCCTCCAGGGTGGCCTCGATCTTCTTCAGGCGATCGAAGCAGGCCTTGTACTCGGCCAGCGGCTCGGCGACGGCGGGGCCGGCGTAGCGGTCCAGGGCCTGGCGCTGGCGGGCCGGCTGCAGCAGCGACTGCTGCGCGGACTGGCCGTGCATGGCCACCAGGTCGTCGGCCAGGCCGCCCAGGACGCCGATCGGGACGGCGACGCCGCCCAGGCTCGCCCGGGAGCGCCCCTCCAGCGACACCGACCGGGAGATGATGAGCTCTGCCTTGTCCTTGCCGACGGGCTCGAACTCGGCGCCGGCCTCGGCGGCGGCCAGGCCGGCGGCGCTCTTGGGGTCCACGACCAGGCGGCCCTCGACCGAGGCCCGCTCGGCGCCGGGACGGACCAGCGCGGAGTCCGAGCGGCCGCCGAACAGCAGCCCGAGGCCCGTGACCACCATCGTCTTGCCGGCGCCGGTCTCGCCGGTGACGGCCGTGAATCCGGGCGACAGCTCCAACACCGCGTCCTCGATGACGCCGAGGCCGCGAATCCTCATCTGCTCCAGCACAGGTACGACACTAGGTCTTCCCGGGCCGGAAGCGGTACCTGCGCGCCGGATTCGTCCCTTTAGGGGGCGAAGTTCACGGCGAAGTTCACGGCCCTGACACGCTGTCAGGGGCGCCTCGGGCCGGCGCCGGTCCGAGGCGCGCGCCGCCTACTTCTCCACCCGCCAGCCGTCCACCGGCAGCGCGAACTTGGCCACCAGCCGGTCGCTGAACGGCGCGCGGTGCAGCCGGGCGAAGCGCACCGGCAGCGCCCCGCGCCGCACCTCGACGCGCGCCCCGGCCGCCAGGTCCAGCACCCGGCGTCCGTCGCACCACATCACAGCACCCTTGCTCCCCGTCTCGTCGCCGTTGGGCTGCAGTTCCAGCGCCAGCAGCGAGTGCGGGGAGACCACCATCGGCCGGGCGAACAGCGCGTGCGCGCTGATCGGCACCAGCAGCAGCGCGTCCAGGTCCGGCCAGACGATCGGGCCGCCGGCGGAGAAGTTGTAGGCCGTGGAGCCGGTCGGCGTGGCGAAGATGACGCCGTCGCAGCCCCACTTGGACAGCGGCCGGCCGTCGATGGAGACCAGCACCTCCAGCATGCGCTCGCGCGAGGCCTTCTCCACGCTGGCCTCGTTCAGCGCCCAGGACCGGTCCACGACCTGCCCGTCGAGGCTGACCTCGACGTCGATCGTCATCCGCTCCTCGACGGTGTAGTCGCGGGCCACGATGCGGTCCACGACGAAGGCCAGGTCCTCGTACTCGGCCTCGGCCAGGAACCCGACCCGGCCCAGGTTCACGCCCAGCAGCGGCACGCCGGCCGAGCGCGCCACCTCCGCGCCGCGCAGCATGGTGCCGTCGCCGCCGAGCACCACCACCAGCTCGATGTCCTCCAGCGCCTCGGCGCCGAGGGCGCAGACCGGGGCGTCGGTCTCCAGCTCCCCCGCCTCGCCGGCCAGCACCCGCACGCCGACCCCGGCGGCGGACAGCCGCGCGACCGTGTCGCGCGCGGCGTCCAGGGCCACCTGCCGGCCTGTGTGGACGACCAACAGCACGTTGCGCTCGCCGTGACCCATCAGCTCAGCCCCCAGACCCCTCGTTGGTATCGCCGTCGCCTTCGCCGTCGCCTTCGATGCCGATCTCGCCGCCGATCTCGAAGCCGAACCTGCCGTCCCCGGCCGGTCCCTCCTTGATGGCCCGCGCCAGATCCTCCTCCCGCAGCGGCGGCGCGTCGGCGCGCAGCCACAGGAAGTACTCGACGTTGCCGGCCGGCCCCGGCAGCGGACTGGCGGCCACGCCGCGCACGCCGAGCCCGGCCTCGGCCGCGGCGGCGGCCACGTCCCGCACCGCCTCGGCGTGCAGGGCCACGTCGCGCACCACGCCTCCGGAGCCCAGCCGCTCCCGGCCGACCTCGAACTGCGGCTTGACCATCAGCGTCAGGTCCGCCTCCGGGGTCGCGCAGGCGGCCAGCGCCGGCAGCACCAGCCGCAAGGAGATGAACGACAGATCGCCCACCACGAGTTCCACCGGTCCGCCGATCATCTCCGGCGCCAGGTCCCGGACGTTGGTGCGGTCCAGCACGGTGACCCGCTCGTCGGTGCGCAGCGACCAGGCCAGCTGGCCGTAGCCGACGTCGACGGCGATCACGTGCGCGGCGCCGTTGCGCAGCAGCACGTCGGTGAACCCGCCGGTGGAGGCCCCGGCGTCCAGGGCGCGGCGGCCGGCGAAGCTCAGGCCCTCGGCGGCGAAGGCGGCCAGCGCGCCGGCCAGCTTGTGCCCGCCGCGCGAGACGTACTCCGGGCCCTGATCCGCCTCGGCCACGACGATCGCCGCGGAGGTCTGGACCTGGGTGGCGGCCTTGGTCGCGCTCTGCCCGCCGACGCTGACCCGGCCGGCCTCGATCAGCTCGCGGGCCTGCTCGCGCGAGCGGGCGAGGTTGCGGCGGACCAGCTCGGCGTCCAGGCGGCGCCGGGCGGTCACCGCGGGCCCTGGGCGCCCGCGGGCTGCTCGGACAGGATCGCGCGCAGCTCGGTGTGGACGGTGTCGTACACGTCGGCGTGGCTCGGCAGCGGGGTGTCGGGCAGCCGGGCGAGCCGGTCCAGCGCGTCGTCCACGCGGCGGTCGCCGGAGTGCTCGTAATCCACTTGGAAGTCGGCGGTATCGGCGGTCTCATGGAAGGCGGCCGCCGGTGCGCCGCCGAGGGGCCCGTCCTGCCGGCGGTCCGTTTCGAACTCGCCCGTCTCGTCCATGGTCGCGCCGCTCGCCTTCGGTTGCCGGTTGTTCACTACGAACGCTATCGCGTCGACCCCGCTCGGCGCCGGTCCCGCCGCCGCCGGTGCGCGGCCCGGCGGCGCCGACGAACTACGACAAGCTGTAGCAGAACGGGTCGGACAGCGGAAAGCCACCGGGAATTCACAATTGCCATCCACGATATAGCGCGAATGCCATCATCATTCCTTCAGGAACCGATGAAAACCTGGTCAGAGCGCCTCCTGAATGGCATCCAGCGTTAACTCGCTACTCTTTCGAGTGACATTCACGTGGTGCCCGAATCCGCTAACATCTGCGGCAGTCTGGATGATTCCCGCGCCCCATCCGCGTGGGAACCCGTGGTCTGCCGCGTCGCCGGCGCCGAATCGTGGAGGGGTGTCGCTGGCATGGCGATGATGGCGGGCGACGATCCGTGGATCGACCGTTTGACAACGGCCTACAAGCAGCCGTGGAGCCGCCGCAAGGCGGCCACCTGGTGGCTCGCCGCGGCCACCCTGGTCTTCGGCATCGGGCTGATAGCCGGCAAGGGCGGGAACCCGCTGATAGACCTGAAGGTCTACCGCGACGGCGGGATCTCCTTCATGAAGGACCTGCCGCTGTACACGTCCCGCTTCCCGCACCCGCTGTCCGGACCGGACCTGCCGTTCACGTACCCGCCGTTCGCGGCCGTGATCTTCAGCGTGCTGGGCTTCGTCGGCTACTACCTGGCCGCCGTACTGATGGTGGCAATCGGGTTCAGCGCCCTGACCTGGACCATCTACCTGGTCCTGCGCAACCGCGCCGGAGCCCGGTTCCTGCCCGAGCCCACGCCGCGCGTGCTGGTCACGCTCACCCTGCTCAGCCTGGTGCTGGAGCCGATCAGCAGCACCTTCCTGCACGGCCAGATCAACCTGCTGCTGATGGGCCTGGTCGTCACCGACGCCCTGGGGCCCAAGACCCGGCTGCCGCGCGGCGTCCTGGCCGGCATCGCCGCCGCGATCAAGCTGACCCCGGCGGTGTTCCTGCTCTACTTCGTGGCGCGCCGGCAGTGGAAGACCGCCTCCAACATGGCCGCCGCCTTCGTCGGCGCGACCTCGCTGAGCTTCATCCTGGCGCCCCGGGACAGCAGGGCGTACTGGACCGAGACGGTCTTCGACCCCACGCGCATCGGCGACCTCGGATACGCCGCCAACCAGTCGCTGCGCGGCGGGCTGCACCGGCTCGGCGGCCTGCCCGGCCTGGCCATGTCGATGAAGACCGAGGAGCACCTCTGGTTCGGGCTGTCGATGATCGTCATCGCCCTGGCCTACCTCGGCGCGCGCCGGGCGATCAAGCGCGGCGACACGGTCTGCGCGCTGGCCGTGGTCGCCGCCTGCCAGCTGCTCATCTCCCCGGTCTCCTGGTCGCACCACTGGGTGTGGATCGCCCCGATGCTGCTGCCGTTCGCGATCCAGATCGTGCGCGGCCGGGAGCGGATCAAGATCGCCGCTCTGGCGCTGCTCACCGCGGTGTTCCTGATCGGCCCGCTGCTGCTCTTCCCGACCAACAACGGCCTGGAGATGCACTGGGGCTGGTGGGAGAACCTCATCGGCGACGCGTACATGCTCATCACGCTGTCTTTCGTCGTCTGGGCGGCGACGTCACGCCGGAGAGCGGCCGAGGTGCGTTAGGGTCACGCGCGTGGCCACCATCGAGGAATGCCGGGAAGCGCTGAAGGAGTTCGCCGGGAAGCTCGGCGACATGGACGAGTCGAGCAAGAAGCTCGTGCGGACCGTGAGCCTGAAGGTCCCGGACCTGGACGTGACCTTCCACGGGACGCTGCGCGAGGGGTCGCTGGAGGACGTCACCACCGAGCCCCGCGACCGGGCGCAGATCCGGCTCACCATCGACAGCGACGATCTGATCGCGCTGGTGGCCGGGGACCTGAACTTCGCCTCGGCGTGGGCCCGCGGCCGGGTGAAGCTGGAGGCCTCGATCTCGGACCTGCTGCGCCTGCGCAAACTGGTGTGAGGCCGGCACCCTCAACAAACCGGCAGAGCTGCCTGTAAGTTGGTGCGCGTGACATCCCCCGCGCGCCGCACCCAGGAGGAACGCTCCGCCGCCACCCGCCGCCTGCTGCTCGACGCGACCGTCGAGTGCCTGGTGAAGCACGGCTACGCCGGTACCACCACCACGCGGGTCTCCGAGCTGGCCGGCGTGTCGCGGGGCGCGCAGGTGCACCACTTCGCGACCAAGGACGAACTGGTCGTGGCGGCGGTGCGGCACCTGGCCGAGCAGCAGGCGCAGGTGGTCCTCACGCGGCCGGACCTGCTGGCCGGCTCGGCCGACCCGGTCGGGGACGCGCTGGAGCTGCTGTGGAAGGCGCATCAGGGCCCGACGTTCGACGCCGCGATCGAGCTGTGGGTGGCCGCGCGGACCGATCCGGACCTGCGGGAGGTGACGGCCGCGTTCGAGCGGACGCTCACCGCCCGGCTGATGGAGGTCTCCGAGATCCTGTTCGGGCCCCGGGTGACCGGGCTGCCGGACTTCCAGCTGCGGCTGCTGACCGCGCTGGAGGCGATCCGGGGGCTGCGGATGGTGTCGTTCCTGCACCCGTATCCCTCCGCCCGGCTCGACGAGCGGTGGCAGCGGTCGAAGGCACTGCTGCGGCCGTTGTTCGAACAGGCGGATTGACGCGTTACCTGATACACCATCAGAAATATTCACGCCTTTGCCGGGAGGGCACATGGCCGGGCCGCTGCAGGGACTGAAGGTCGTGGAGATCGCGGGCATCGGGCCCGGGCCGTTCGCCGCGATGCTGCTCGCCGACCTCGGCGCCGAGGTGATCCGGGTCGACCGGCCCGGCGGCGGCGGACTGTCGCTGGGCGAGAAGGACGTGCTCAACCGGGGCCGGCGCTCGGTGGCCGTGGACCTGAAGCATCCCGGCGGCGCCGAGGTGGTGCTGCGGCTGGCCGAGCAGGCGGACGTGCTGATCGAGGGCTACCGGCCGGGGGTGGCCGAGCGCCTGGGCATCGGCCCGGACGTGTGCCTGGCCCGCAATCCGAAGCTGGTCTACGGCCGGATGACCGGCTGGGGCCAGGACGGCCCGCTGGCCCCGACCGCCGGCCACGACATCGGCTACATCGCCGTCACCGGCGCGCTGCACGCCATCGGCCGCGCCGGCGGCCCGCCGCAGGTGCCGCTGAACCTGGTCGGCGACTTCGGCGGCGGCTCGATGTACCTGGCGGTGGGCATCCTGGCGGCGCTGTGGGAGGCCGCGCGCTCCGGCCGCGGGCAGGTCGTGGACGCCGCGATCGTCGACGGCACCGCGCACCTGGCGGCGATCCTGCACGGCTTCGTCAGCCTGGGCCTGTGGCGCGACCGCCGCGGCACCAACCTGCTGGACACCGGCGCGCCGTACTACGACGTCTACGAGACCGCCGACGGGGAGTACATGGCGGTCGGCGCGATCGAGCCGCAGTTCTTCGCCGCCCTGGTGGACCTGCTGGGCATCGCCGAGCGAGCGCCGGAGCAGAACGACCGCGAACGCTGGCCGGAACTGCGGGCCCTGATCGCCGAGGTCTTCCGCACCCGCACCCGCGAGGCGTGGACAGAGGTGTTCGCCGGCAGCGACGCCTGCGTGGCCCCGGTCCTGGGCGCCAAGGAAGCGGCCAAGCACCCGCACCTGGCCGCGCGCGGCACGTTGGTGGAGCGCGACGGCCTGACCCAGCCGGCACCGGCGCCCCGGTTCTCGCGCACCGCCGCCGAGCTGGGGCTGCCGCCGTGCGGCCCGGGGGCGCACACGCGGGAGGCGCTGGCGGCGTGGGGGTTCGACGACGTGGAGGCGCTGATGGAGGCGGGAGCGGTGGTGCAGGGCTGAGCGGCCTCAGAGCGGTCTCAGAGTGGCCTCAGCCCAGGGTGACCTTCACGACCTGGGAGGAGGGGAAGGCGACGGTGCCGTGCTCGTTCTTGGCGAAGACCCAGCCCGCCGCGAAGGCCACGGAGCTGGCCGGATAGTCGCCCTCGTCCACGAGCACGATGCGGATCGCCGGACGCCATTCGAGATCCTTCATGCCGCCAGCCTCGGCACGAAGCGGCGGGGCGGCGACATGGCAGGTCCAGGCAGGGGATGCGCGCGGCACCGGTCACGGCTCGCGGCTCGGCTCGGCTCGGCACGGCAGAGTTCGGCGGCGGCGGACGCTCTCGCACCACTGCCCCACCAGACCGGCGACCGAGAGCCGACACCATCCCGGCCGGCCGATCATCGCGAGCTCCCGATGACCGACCCGGCATCCCGCCCGCGCCGCCGCCTACTGCAACTGCGCCAGCGCGTCCTCGGCGTCCACCATCCCGCCGTAGTCCCACACCGCGGCGCACATCGCGCGCAGCCCGTCGATGCGGTCGCCGTGGCCGTGCAGCACCACGGTCTCGGACACCACCGCGGCGCTCCAGCGCGCCGAGACGAAGTTCACGCCCTCGCGGGTCGGGGCCACGTGCGGGCTCAGCAGGCCGCGCAGGTCCTCGGCGAGGTAGCTGGGGCGGCGCTCCGGCGGGGCCGCGAGCAGGTCGCGGGCCGTGGTCACGCCGGTGAAGACCAGCAGGCTGTCGGTGTTGCCGCGGACCGCGCCCTCGATGTCGGTGTCCAGCCGGTCGCCGACGATCAGCGGCCGGGTGGCGCCCGAGCGCAGGATCGACTCGCGGTGCAGCGGCAGCTCCGGCTTGCCCGCGACCTGCGGGATCACGCCGGAGGCGGCGCCGACCGCGGCGACCAGCGTGCCGTTGCCGGGGGCGATGCCGCGCGAGGTGGGGACCGTGGTGTCGGTGTTGGTGGCGATCCAGGGCACGCCGCGGCGCACCGCGTAGGTGGCCTCGGCCAGGTCCTTCCAGCCCAGGTCCGGGGAGTAGCCCTGGAGCACGATGTCCGGCAGGTCGTCGGCGGAGGCGACCGGCTTCAGGCCGACCTCGCGCACCGCCGCCATCAGCCCCTCGCCGCCGATCACCAGCACCCGGCCGCCCTCGCCGACGCAGGCGGTGGCCATCCGGGCCGCGGCCTGCGCCGAGGTGACGACCTCGTGCGCGGACGCCGCGACGCCGAGCTCGTTGAGGTGCTCGGCGACGGCCTCCGGCGTGCGCGAGGCGTTGTTGGTCACGTAGGCGCGCCGCATGCCGTGGTCCTGCGCGGCACGCAGCGCCTCGGCGGCGTGCGGAACGGCGTCCGCGCCGCGGTACACCACCCCGTCCAGGTCCAGCAGGGCCGTGTCGTACGCCTCGGCGAGCGGCCTCTGCGAGGTCAGGAACGGCACGGATCCGGCGCGGCCGGCCCCCTCGGCGTGGTCAGCGGTCTCAGCGGTCACACCACTATCTGATCACATCTCGGTGCTCAGGTGTCGGCCAGCCCCTTCTTGCCGGTCTGTTCCCGCAACGTGGACCTGGCGGCGCGCAGCGCGTTGGCGTAGTGACGGATCTCCGGGCGCATCGCGGCCGCGGCCGACAGGTGCTCGACGGCGACATCCATCTGGCCGAGTTTGGCCGCGGCCAGGCCCCAGCCGAACTGCGCGTAGTCGTCGTCCGGGCTGACGTGCGCCAGCTGCGCGAAGCTCTCCACGGCCTGCTCGTACAGGCCGCCGTCGAAGTGGGCGCGGGCCAGCGCCTCCAGCACCGGGGCGGAGTCGGGGGTCTTCAGCGCGACCTTGGTGAGCAGCTGCGCGGCGGCGGCCGGGTCGCCGGCCTCCAGCAGTTGAACGCCCTGCCGGTACCAGTCGGCGGCCTCTCCGGTGGGCTCGCCCGTACCGTCCTCGGCGTCGTACTCGCCGTATCGCTCAGACATCAGATCCTCCGTCGTCCTCGGCTCCCGCTACCGGCTCCCCATCCGTGACACCTTGTTGCCGTCTTTCCTTTCCACCCTCCACCCACGTCATGCCACCGCCCACACTCGTACGATGCGTGCATGGCACACAACGATCCGCAGGCACTCAGAATCCTCCCCTTCCGAGGACTGCGGTTCGCACCGGACCGGGTCCGCGACCCGTCGGCGGTCACTTCGCCACCGTACGACATGATCGGTCCGGATGAGGCCAGGCGGCTGGCCGACATCGAGGAGCACAACGTCGTGCGGCTGATCCTGGCCGCGCCGGAGGAACTGGCCGGCGGGCCCGGCGCGCCGGCGCGCTATCACCGGGCGGCGACGTCGCTGCGGTCGTGGATCGACGACGGGGCGCTGCGGCAGGACGACGAGCCGGCGTTCTACGTGTACGAGCAGACCGGGCGCGGGGGCCGGCAGCGCGGGCTGATCGCCCTGGTGAAGCTCGATGACGCCGACACGGATGCCGGGCCGGACGCTGGATCGAATGCGGGTCCTCACGCGAGCGCCGCCGAGCCCGCCCCGGCCCACCGCGCGATCCTGCCGCACGAGGCCGTGACCGACTCGGTGGTGGCCGACCGCGTGGCCCAGATGCGCGCTACCGAAGCCCACATCGAACCGATCCTGCTCACCTACGAAGGCGACCGCACCGTCTCGGACCTGCTGGACGCCGTCGCGGACCGGCACGAGCCGCTGACCGTGACCACCACCGCCGACGGCACCCGGCACCGGCTGTGGGCGCTGACCGACCCGGCGGCCACCGACCGCATCGCCGCCGACCTGCTCGGGCACCGCGCCCTCATCGCCGACGGCCACCACCGCCACGCCGCCTACCGCCTCCTGCGCGCCGAACGCGGCGGCGGCCCGGCGGCGTACGGCCTGGCCCTGCTGGTCGACACCAGCCGCTTCCCGCTGAGCCTGCACGCGATCCACCGCGTCCTGCCGCACGTCCCCCTGGCCACGGCGGTGACGCAGGCCGGCAAGGTCTTCACGGTCCGCCAGACCCCCGACCCGCACCACGCCCTGGACGCGATCCCCGCCGGCGAACACGCCTTCGTCCTGTCGGACGGCACGACGCACTACCTGCTCACCGCCCCCGACCCGGCGGTCCTGGCCGAGACCATCCCCGCGGACAAGCCCGCCGCCTGGCGCGCCCTGGACGCCACGGTGCTGCACCACGTCCTGGTCGAGGCGATCTGGCAGCTCCCGGACACCCCCGAGGAAGTCCGCTTCGACCACGACCCGGTGCACGCGGTCGCCGAGGCGGCGCGCATCGGCGGCACCGCGGTCCTGCTGCGGCCGACCACCGAGGACGTGGTGCGCCAGCTGGCCGGGGCCGGGGTGCTGATGCCGCGCAAGTCGACCGCCTTCGGGCCCAAGCCGGCGACCGGGCTGGTGATGCGGCTGCTGGCCGAGGATTAGGCCGGCAGGGCAGGGCAGGGCAGGGCCGGACCGCCAGGGCAGAGCCGGACCGCCCGCGCGCCAGGGCGTCACAGCCCTCGCAGAAACTCCCCGATCCGCTCCCGCGACCAGGCCCCGTCCGCGATCACCACCCGGTACCCCACCGCCAGCCGCTCCCCCGCCGCCAGTACCCGCGGCCGCCGGAACGCCAGCGACGGGTTCACCCCCGGGTAGTCGTCGCTGCGCACGAACCACTCCGGCGGCGCCCCGTCCGGGATGAACAGCAGGGTCGCGAAGCCGTCGCGCTCGTCGAACTCGCCGATGTACGCCAGCCACGGCGCGCGCTCCCCCATCAGCGCCTCGGCCCCTTCCAAGCCGTTCCCGGCCAGGACCCGGCCGCCGGTGAACGACCGGGGCCCGCGCCAGAAGAAGCCGCAGTAGCCGGCCTGGTCGCGGCCGAGCACCGTCGGGCTCTTGAACGCCACCGGGTCGGCGCCGAGCGTTCGCAGTTCGCTGCGGAACTCCAGCGTCCAGCAACCCGCCGCCGGGTTCACATCGCGGACCGCGAACGAGCGCCGCTCGGCCAGCAGCGGCACGCCGTCGGCGCCGATCCACGCCAGTTCGGCGGCGATCGTGTCGTCGACCAGCACCTGGAACGCGCCGGCGGCGACGCGGCCCACGTCGCCGAGGTCGACGTAGCCGAGGCCGTCGACATAACTCGGGCCGCCCCAGAAGTTGGTGCCCGCCGCGTGCGGCACCGCCATGGTCAGCCCCTTGTGCCAGCGGTGGTCGTGCGGCCGGTGCCCGGTCACCACGCCGCCGGACAGCGTCCGCAGCGGATGCAGGTACGGCGTGCGGCACTCGCGGGCCGGGACGGCCTGGTCGGCGAACCGGGCGCGCAATACCTCGACCGGGCCGGCCTGGGCTTCGACGCCGGCACCGACGCTGACGCCGACGCTGACCTGGTCGTCGTTTACGCTCACGGCAGTTGCGGCCGTCAGCGCGGCGTCCGAGGCGGTCACTTGCCCTCCCGGCTTTGCTAGTCTTCATGTGACCGTTCACGAGAACGACCCGAAGCAGATCTTCACGGAGGTGGTCACGTGCGTCAACCCCCGACCGTCGAACCCCCGGCGGTCGAACCCCCGACCGTCGAACGCCCGACCGTCGCCCTGGTCGGCGTCCACGGTCACGGCCGGTGGCACGCGCGCCGCATCGCAGAGCTCGAACAGGCGGGCCGGCTGCGGCTGGCCGCGGTCGCCGACCCGCGTCCGCCCGAGCCCGGCACCGTGCCGGAGGGCGTCGCCCGGTACGCGACCCTGGAGGACCTGCTGGCCGCCGCGCCGCCGGACATCACACTCATCGCCACACCCACCCCCACCCACTTCGCCCTCGCCGAGGCCGCCCTGCGCGCCGGCTCCGACGTACTGCTGGAGAAGCCCCCGGTCACCGGCCTGGCCGAACTGGCGGCGCTGCGCGCGACCGCCGCCCGGACCGGCCGGATCGTGCAGGTCGGCTTCCAGTCGCTGGGCTCGGCCGCGCTGCCGGCGCTGCGCACCCTGATGGCCGACGGCACGATCGGCGAGGTCACCGGCGTCGGGGCGGCCGGGGCGTGGTGCCGGCCGGAGACGTACTGGCGGCGCGCGCCGTGGGCCGGGAAGCGCTGGATGAACGGGGTGCCGGCGCTGGACGGCGCGCTGACCAACCCGTTCGCGCACGCGGTCGTCACGGCGCTGGCCGTGCTGGGCGAGGACGCGATGGCGCAGGTCCCGGAGCGCACGCGACTGGAGTTGTTCCACGCGAACCCCGTCGAGGCCGACGACACCTCGGCGGTCCGGATCGAGCTGCCGGGCGCGCCACCGATCCTGGTCGCGGTTTCGGTGTGCGCGCCGAAGGCCGCCGAGATCGATCCGTGGGTGCGGGTGCAGGGCACGGAGGGTGAGGCGGTGTTCCACTACACGGCCGGGCGACTAAGCGTCTCCCGTTTTAACTCCGGTGTGAGTACTGGCGTTGAGGAACTGAGCCAGGCCTTCCCCGAGGCCGACCTGCTGGCGAACCTCCTGGACCACCGCGCGCGCCCCGACGAGGTGCCGTTGATGGTCCCGTTGGAGGACACGATCGGCTTCACGGCCGTGCTGGAGGCGGTGCGGGACGCGCCCGAGCCGCGGGCGATCGCCCCCGAACACGTCCGGGTCGAGGACTCCGAGGTAGGACGGGCGACGACGGTGCCCGGCATCGTCGACCTCGTGCAGGCCTGCGCACGTGGTCAACTGCTGTTCTCCGAAGCCGGTGCCCCTTGGGCACTTCCCGATCACTGAACGGACACCTCGCGGTCGGCGGCCTGCGTTATGGTCGCCGGCCATGGGAATAGCCGAAAGACTGTTCGGGTCAGCCCGCGACCGATTCGGTAAACAGGTCGCGGCCCGGGTCAGGACCGTGGACTCCGTGGTGTGCGCCGACTACGACCCGGAGAAGTTCCAGGTGGTGTATCGGGGGGCTCAGAGCGGCGAGCCGGCGGTCATCAACCTGGAGACGGTCTTCCGCGAGAGCCAGGGCGCGCCGGGGGCGGTGCGCAGAGCCGCCATCGGCCGGCTGGTCGACGTCGCCGCGCTGCCGCCGACGCCGGACCGCTGGGACGACGTGCAGTCCGCGGTGCGGCCCGTCCTGCGTCCGATCCCGGCCGACCCGAAGTTCGACATCGTCAGCCGGCCGGCCGGGCTGTACCTGGCGGAGATGCTGGTCGTCGACACCCCGTCGGCGATGCGCTACGCCGGCCGCGCGGACCTGGCGCGCTGGGGCGTCGGCGCCGAGGAGGCGTTCGACACCGCGCACCGGAACATGGCCCGCACGGTCACCACGTCCCTGGACGAGGCGCGCCGCCGCGAGGGCAGCACCGAGCCGACCCGCCTGACCGACAACGGCGACGCCTACCTGACCTCCCTGCCGCTGATCCAGGGCTGGCTGGAAACGGTTCGGCGCATCGCCGGCGCCCGCCCCCTGGCCTTCCCGGTCAGCAACAACACCCTGCTGCTCGCCTACGAGACCGCCGACGCCGAGGCCCTGGCCAAGGCCTTCGAGGTCGCCGAGCGCGAATGGCGCGAGGCCGCCCGCCCGATCAGCCCGGCCCCGCTGACCGTCGACGAGGACGGCACGGTGATCCTGTACCAGGCCCCGAAGGACCACCCGGCGCACCCGGCGGTCAAGCACGCGCAGATCCTGCTCGCGATGGACGCCTACGGCCCGCAGACGGAGTACCTGCGCGGCACCGCCGGCTCCGCCGACCCCTTCCCCGCCGCCCTGAAGGGCTTCCGCGACCCGGCCGGCGCAGAGGTGACGGCCGCGTCCTGGGCCGACGGCGACAGCTCGCTGCTGCCGCAGGCGGACCTGGTCGTCTTCCCGAAGCGCGACGAGGAGATGCTGATGGTGCCCTGGTCGGTGGTCGCCGAGGAGGCCGGACTGACGCCCGCCGAGGGCTACCACCCGGCGCGGTACCGGGTCGGCGGCTGGCCGGAGGCCGACGTGATGGAGCGGATGGCGAAGCTCGCGGCGCAGGCTTGAGGGGCGGCCGGCAGCAGGAGCGCGCGGCGGCCTGGGCGGGCCGGCCGGCACCGCACAGGGGTCTGCCCTCGTGACAGACCACTGCTCGGACGCTACGCGGAAGCGCTTACAGTTCACTTACCGATTCGGGGTAGCCTGCCCCCGTGCATATACCTCGACGTCACGGGATCGGCATAATCGCCGCAGTGAGCGGGCTGCTGCTGGCGGGCTGCGCCTCCTCCGGCACGATCGGCTCGGCGGCCGGATCCCCGGCGTCTTCCGGGAGTACGGCCTCCGCCCCGGCTTCGACCTCGGGCTCGTCCTCCGACTCGCCGTCGGACACGACCTCCGCCTCGACGTCCGCCCCGGCGGCCAATCCCACGAGCTGGTCCAGCGAGCCGCCGATGACGATCGACCCGGCGAAGAAGTACACGATGACCCTCCACACGAACCAGGGCGACATCGTCATCGCACTCAACGCCGCGAAGGCGCCGCACACGGTGAACTCCTTCGACTTCCTGGCCGGTCAGAAGTTCTTCGACGGAAGCCACTGCCACCGCCTGACGACCCAGGGCATCTACGTGCTCCAGTGCGGCGACCCGACCGGGACCGGCACGGGCGGCCCCGGCTACCAGTTCAAGGACGAGAACCTGAACGGCGCCGCCTACCCGGCCGGCACCGCGGCGATGGCCAACGCCGGGCCGAACACCAACGGCAGCCAGTTCTTCCTGGTCTACAAGGACACCACGCTGCCGCCGAGCTACACGCCCTTCGGCACCATCACCTCCGGCCTGGACGTCGTGACCAAGATCGCCGCCGGCGGCGACGACGAGTCCAACGGCGCCGGCGACGGGCGTCCGAAGATCGACGTCGTGCTCGAGGGCGTCACCGTCACCGCGGGCTGAGGCGCCTCTCGCCCCCGCCCGCCGTCCGGTTCCCCACCTCTACCCCCGCCGCCTCTACCCCCGCCGCACCGGCGCCGTCGACTCCCGCACCACCAGCTGGCTCGGCAGCACCGCCGGCACCGGCGCCACCTTCGTCCCGCGCAGCATCCCGATCAGCGTCCGGGCCGCGCGCTGGCCGAGTTCGGAGCTGAAGATGCGCACCGTCGTCAGCGCCGGCGTCAGCAGGGCGGCCGTCGGGGTGTCGTCGAAGCCGACGACCGACACCTCGTGCGGGACGTCGATGCCGCGTTCGCGCAGCAGCCGCATCGCGCCGATGGCCATCGCGTCGTTGAAGGCCAGGACCGCGGTCGGGGCCTCGGTCCGGTCGAACAGGCCGACGGCCGCCTCATAGCCCGATTCCAGGGAGAAGGCGCCGGTGGCGATCAGGTCCTCGTCCAGCGGCACTCCGGCGTCGGCGGCCGCGCGGCGGCAGCCGCGCAGGCGCGCCTGCTGGGCCAGGTTGGCCGGGTCGTCGCCGGCGATCAGCGCGATGCGGCGGTGGCCCAGGGCCAGCAGGTGCTGGGTCGCGCCGTAGGCGCCGCTCTCGTCGTCGGGCTGGACCGAGGGCACGGCCAGGGCCACATGCCCGATGGCCACCACCGGGTAGCCGGCCTCCAGCAGGAGCCCGATGCCCTCGTCGCCCATGCCGGCCTCGACGATGACCCCGTCCACCGCGCGCTGGCGCACCATGCGGCGGTGCGCGGACAGCGCCGGGTCCTCGTCGTTGGGGCTGGAGACCAGCAGGCTGTAGTCGTGCTCGGCGACCACCCGGTCCACCCCGCCGATGGTCTGCAGGAAGTGCGCGTTCGCGAAGGTCACGTCGACCGGGAACGGCAGCACCAGCCCGATGGTGTCGGTGCGGGCGCGGGCCAGCGAGCGGGCGGCGACGCTGGGCCGGTAGTTGAGGTCGCGCATGGCGGCCAGGACGCGGTCGCGGGTCTGCTGGGCGACGCCGTCGGCGTCGTTGATGACCCGCGAGACGGTCTGGTAGGACACGCCGGCCTTCTCGGCCACGTGCCGCATGGTGATCTGTCCCGTGGATTTCATGTCACCGTTCACGCTATCGCACGCAAACCGTGTCGCGACAGAGGATCCGACGACACGGCGTCGTCGCGGCGTGCGCTTCGGTTAACACTCTTGACGTCTGTCAATCGGCTCCCCTAGGGTCCCCGGCAAGTAATGTGACCGTTCACGAGAGGCCGACCATGAAGGTTCCCGAAAGGACACGCCCGAGCATGCTGCGCTCCGGCGCCGTGCTGGCCGCTGCCGCGCTCGCCCTCACCGCCTGCGCGAGCAACGGGGGCAGCGCGGGCGGCGGCGGGGGCGGCAAGATCACGCTGCGGATCACCTGGTGGGGCAATCCCGCCCGGGCCAAGGCCACCCAGGACGCGATCACCCTGTTCGAGAAGGCGCACCCGGACATCTCGGTGCAGACCCAGCCCGGTGCTTACACCGGCTACTACGACAAGCTCAACACCCAGGTGACCGCCGGCGACGCCCCGGACGTCTTCCAGGTGGACACCGTCGCCAAGTACGCCGCGAAGAACGCCCTGGTGGACCTGTCGACGCAGAGCGCGGTCCTGAACACCGGCAAGATCGACCAGTCCTATCTGGCGCAGGGCTCATACAACGGCAAGCTCTACGAGGTCCCGGCCGGCTCGAACCTGTTCGCCCTGACCTACAGCGGCGACCTGGTCGCCAAGTCCGGCGTCACCGCCCCGGCCGCGGGCCTGAGCTGGCAGCAGTACGCCGCTTCGGCCAAGCAGATCTCGGACAAGAAACTGTCCGGCACCGGCGGCCAGGTCTACGGGGCCGCCGACGACAGCGCCGCCACCCAGTCCTTCGAGATCTGGGTCCGGCAGCAGGGCGGCAACCTGTACTCGGCCGACGGCAAGAGCCTGGGCTTCACCAAGCAGACCCTCGTGGACTGGTGGAACTACTGGGCCGCGATGCGCGCCGACGGCGCCGTGCCCCCGGCGACCACCACCGAGCCCGGCGTGACCGGCGACGTCACCAAGGCCCCGATCGCCAAGGGCCAGGTGGCCATGGACCTGTACGGCACCAGCACCACGCTGCCGGGCACCAGCTGGCAGTACGTCGCGCTGCCCGGCGAGAGCGGCCACCCCGGCGCGTACCTGAAGCGCTCGGTGAACTGGGGCGTCTACGCCAAGAGCAAGCACCCGGCCGAGGCCGCCGAGCTGATCGACTTCCTGGTGAACTCCCCCGAGGCCGGCACCGCGCAGGGCCTGACCCGCGGCGGCCCGGTGAACAGCGACGTGCTCGCCGCGCTGGCCCCGACCCTGACCGGCGACGACAAGGCCGTGGCGGCCTACGGCCAGTACGTCGCGCAGTCCGGCCACAACGCCGCCCCGCCGCCGCCGGCGCCGGCCGCGCAGCAGCAGATCGAGACCGACCTGTTCGTGCGCATGGCCGAGAACGTCTGGTTCGGCAAGTCCTCCGTGGACCAGGCCGCGCAGCAGTTCATGGACCAGGCGAACAAGCTGCTCGCACAGAGCAGCTAGGACGAGACCGGAATCCGCATGTCCTCACCGACCAGCACGCTGTCGACCGCGTCCCAGCAAGGACGCGGCGGCACAGCCGCGAAGAAGAAGACCGACGCCGGCCGGCCGGCCAAGGTCCGCCGCGGCGGACGCCGCCGCACCAACGGCGCGGCCTACCTCATGCTCAGCCCCTGGATCCTCGGCACGGTCGGGGTCCTGCTGCTGCCGCTGCTGTATTCGCTCTACCTCTCGTTCACGCAGTACGACCTGCTCAGCCGGCCGCACTGGGTCGGCCTGCAGAACTACCGCGAGATGTTCACCGCCGACCCGCGCTTCGTGCACTCGATCTGGGTGACCGTGCAGTACGTCCTCGCCTCGGCACCGCTGAAGCTGCTCACGGCGCTCGGGGTCGCGCTGCTGCTGGCCCGGCCGCGCAAGGGCCAGGGCCTGTACCGGGCCCTGTTCTACCTGCCCTCGCTGCTGGGCACCAGCGTGGCGATCGCGATCGTGTGGCAGGGCACGTTCGACGTGAACGGTCCCTTCAACCAGTTCCTGAACCTGTTCGGCATCAAGGGCGGCGCATGGGTCTCGGACCCCTCCACCGTCCGGTGGGTGATCGTGGGCCTGGCGATGTGGCAGTTCGGCGCCCCGATGGTGATCTTCCTGGCCGGGCTCAAGCAGATCCCGGCCGAACTGTACGAGGCCGCCGACGTGGACGGCGCCGGCCGCTGGCGCAAGTTCGCGTCCATCACGCTCCCGGCGCTGAGCCCGGTGATCCTGTTCAACCTGGTCGTGGAGATGATCGGGGCGTTCCAGGCCTTCACCCCGGCGCAGCTGGTCGGCGACGGACAGGGCGGCCCGGTGGACTCCACCTTGTTCTACACGCTCTACCTGTATCAGAAGGCGTTCACCGAGCAGCAGATGGGCTACGCCGCGGCGATGGCCTGGGTGCTGATCCTGGGGCTGAGCGTCCTGACCGGACTGCTGTTCTGGTCGTCCCGCTTCTGGGTGCACTACGGAGACTGACACCGCCATGACCGCGAACACCTTACAGACCCCCGCACGCCCGCGACCGCGCTCCGACCAGCGCGTACTGGCGCGCCTGCGCCCGATGCTGTGGCACGTCACCGTGCTGGTGCTGCTGCTGTTCCTGCTGTACCCGGTGCTGTGGATGGTCGGCTCCTCGTTCAAGCCGACCCAGGACATCATCTCCACGCTGTCCCCGTGGCCCGTGCACTTCGCGGGGTCCAACTACAGCACCGGCTGGCAGGGCTCGGCCGGGACCACGTTCAGCACGTACTTCCTGAACTCCGCCCTGGTCGCGCTCGGCGCGGTGATCGGGAACACGGCCAGCTGCTCGATCACCGCCTACGCCATGGCCCGCCTGGAGTTCCGGGGCCGGGCCCTGGTGACCGGCCTGGCCGTCGGCATGCTGCTGATGCCCAAGGAGGTGCTGCTGATCCCGCAGTACCTGCTGTTCCACAAGCTCGGCTGGGTGGACACCGACCTGCCGCTGATCGTGCCGAAGTTCCTGGCCGTGGACGCGTTCTTCGTGTTCCTGAACCTGCAGTTCATGCGCGGCCTGCCGCGGGAGTTGGACGACGCGGCGGCCCTGGACGGCTGCGGTCCGTTCCGCACCTTCCGCTACATCCTGCTCCCCCTCATCCGCCCGGCCATGGCCACCACGGCCATCTTCACCTTCATCTGGACCTGGAACGACTACTTCAGCCAGCTGATCTACCTGAACAGCCCGGACAAGCAGACCATGCCGGTGGGGCTGCGGATGTTCCTGGACGCCACCTCCGGATCGGAGCTGGGGCCGATGTTCGCGATGGCGACCGTCAGCCTGGCGCCGCTGTTCGCCCTGTTCGTGTTCTTCCAGCGCAACCTCGTCCAGGGCATCGCCACCACCGGTTTCAAGGGCTGAGCCGCAGAGCTCGGCCCCGAGCACCAAGCACCGACCGCTAAGCACCCACCACACCCGAACGCCGATTGTGGGTCCCCCCATGCCCGAAGAAAGGAAACACCCCCTCATGGCACGTCGATCCCCCTACCGCCTCGCGGTGCTCGCGGCGGCCGCCGCCGTCGCCGCCGTGGCCTTCGCACCCGGCGCCGGAGCCGCCGCCCCAGCCCCGGCGACGGCAACGGTCAAGCCGGTGCTGCCGGCCGACCTGAGCGTGCACCTCGGCGACATCCCCGACGGCCCCGGCGTCTACCCGGCCGTCCTGAAGGACGCCGTCCAGAAGGCGATCGCGCACCAGAGCACGGCCGGCTCCTTCGAGATCCAGAACAAGACCAAGGACCTCGGCGACAACTCGCTCGGCGTGTCCAGCCTGCTCGCGCTGTACTACTCGCAGACCCACGACGCGAGCATCATCCCGGCCTTCCAGAAGAGCATCGACTGGTACCTGGCCAACCGCGTCTACACCACGGACAACCCCGGCGACGTGACCATGGCGAAGCTGAACACCGGGTTCCCCTACGCGGCGTACGAGCCCTACACCCTGGCCGACGGCGGCCCCGGCGACTGGCCGACCACGGTCTGGGCGCTGCTGCACACCGACAACGTCCTGCAGTACGCCGACAGCATGCTGCGCCCGGACCAGCAGAACGCGCTGGAGAACCTCGGCGTGGGCTACTGGAAGTGGCTGACGCAGGCCTCGCAGTACAACCCGCAGGACGCCGACAACCAGGCCATCGGCTCGGTGGACGGCGCGATCCAGCTCTCCCAGCAGCTGACCCGGCTGGGCCGCCAGGACCTGGCCGCCGGCCTGGAGCAGCAGGCGATGGACACCTTCACGACCAAGGTGCGCCCGCTGAAGGAGTGCGACCGCGGCTACTGCTTCTACCCCGAGCACTCCGGCGGCTTCGACCAGAACTACGGCGCCATCTCCATCAGCTTCCTGTGGCGCGGCTGGCAGCTCACCGGCGACAGGCGGTTCTACGACGACGGCCTGGAGATGTCCGAGTACCTGGACATGCGGCTGTCGGCGCGCGGATTCGACTACGGCGGCCCGCGCCACAACGAGGACCACCCCGGGTACGAGGCGCTGTACGGCCTGCAGCACTACAGCGGCATCGTGAAGGACGACCTGGGCCGCTACCTGGGCACCTCGACCATCCCGTACTACCACGTGGGCACCGAGCCGGACCACGTCGTCACCCCGGACGGCCACGTCGCCTTCATCACCGTCTGGCAGATGACCGACCCCGGGAGCTGGTACCAGGGCTCGCAGACCGTGAACACCGCCTACAAGCTGCGCCAGGGCGCCGGCTCTCTGGTCCTGGACCAGAACCAGGTGCCGTACCTGGTCACCGCCGGGAACGCCGACGTGATCGACGCCGCCGCCTCCGGGCAGCAGTCCATCGGCCCGGCCTGGACCGACCCCACCGGCACGCACTTCTTCACCCCGGCGCCGAACACCACGCCGATCAGCGTCCCGCTGCCCTCGCAGGGCTTCCAGGGCCGCATGGTCGTGCAGCAGATGGTCGGCCCGAACGGGACCACGGTACCCGTGACCACGCTGTACCGGGTCGGCGACGGGACGGTGCGCATCACCGCGTCGGTGCCGGCGGCCGCGCTGCCCGCGGGCGTGTCGGTCTCCTACGTCACCGGCCTGCCCTACCTGACCGATCTGCCGGGCTCGGCGGCACCGACCGCGCCGACGCAAAGCTCGGTGCAGCAGAAGATCCTGGGCGTGACCGGCCTGACCTCCGGCACCGCGCTGTCCTTCGGCACCGACGGCGGCACGCTGTCCGACCCGGCCGGGATCAGCGCCGGACCGCTGGCGATCACCTCGCCCTACGGCGTCACGGTGACCAATCCGGGCGACGCCGCGACGAACGACTACAGCAGCTCCGCGACGCTGGGCAAGGTGCTGGAGGCCTACAGCACGGCCCTGGACTCCAACCCGAATGTCGGGTGGGCCAAGACGCAGCAGACGAACCTGGTGCAGGCGCCGGCGCACCGGCGCGGTCCGCTGCTGACGATGGATGTGACCTTCGGGGCCGCGTCGGCCAGCTGACGACGGTCAGCCGACGACGAGTCAGCCGACGACCGTCCCGCCCCATTCCGCGGGATCCACGTCCCGCACGCTCTGACAGAACTCCCACCGGTGCCCGGCCAGGTCGTCGACCGTGAACTGGAGCTCGCCGAACGGCTGCTCGGCGAGCTCGGCGACGATCGGGGCACCGTGGGACTTCACCCGCTCGTACAGCGCCCGCACGTCCTCGACCCGCACCTTCAGCAGGTGCGTCTCGACGCCTGGCTGCGGCGCCGTACGCGGCCCGTGCACGTCGGCGATGATGACGGCGCCGTCCTCGCCGATGCGCATCTGCGAGCGGTGGTCCTCGCCGATGCGGATGCGCTCGGCGAAGCCGAAGACCTCCGTCAGCCACTCCACGGCGGCTCGCACATCCGGGTAGACCAGCACCGGGATCACGGTCGCGGACGGGATCGAGCGATTCGACTTCACCGGACCCACGCTAGCCGTGCCCACCGACAAACGCCCGCCGGCAGATGTCCGCAGGCGAACACCCGCCGACCAACGCGCGGCCGGCGCGAGCGGCCCCTGTAGAAGCCGCCCGCGCCGGTCATGGTGAAGGTCCGATCAGCTCAGCGTGAACGGCGCCGACAGGTCGACGTCGTACGGCGTGGTGTCAGCCTCCTTGTCGATCTGCAGCACGTACCCGCCCGGCTCGACGGTCGGCGGCCCGGAGGCGTCGATGTCGCCCTGGCTGCGGGCCAGCGCCGAGGCCGGGAAGGTGACCTTCACGCTCTGCGACGCCCCGGCGGCCAGGGTCACCCGCGTGAACCCGACCAGGCGCTGCGGCGGCTCGGCCGAGGAGCTGACCGGCTGGGCCACGTACAGCGGCACCACATCGGTCCCCGTTCGAGTACCGGTGTTGGCAACGGTGAGCGTCGCGGTGAGACTGCCGCGCGCCGAGGCGCTCGGCGTCACCGACAGCCCCGAGTGGCTGAAGGTGGTGTAGGAGAGCCCGTACCCGAAGGGGTAGAGCGGGTTGTAGGCGTGTCCGGGCCCGGATCCGGTCCCGGGCAGCTGGTCGAAGAACTTGGGCTCGTCGCCCAGCGGGGACGGCGCGCTCCCGTCGAAGTCCCCGCCGACCGCCGGCGCGTCGGACGGCCAGCTGATCGACAGGTGCCCGCTGGGGTCGGTCTTGCCGAACAGCACGTCCGCCACGGCCTGCCCGGCCTCGGTGCTGCCCTGGTAGGCCATCAGCACCGCGTCGGCCTTCTCCGCCGAGCCCAGGCCGACCGGGCGGCCGGCCTCGACCACGACGATCACCGGCTTGCCGGTCGCCTCCAGCGCCGAGATCAGCGCCTGCTGGTCGGCCGGCAGCGCCGGGGCCGGGTTGTCGCCGAGTCCTTCGGCGTACGCCTTCTCCCCGACCACCGCGACGTACGCGTCGGTGTTCGGCGCGGCGGCCACCGCGGCGGCCTGGTCGGGGATGGACGTGGCGTGGGTGTCGGCGCCCAGGATCCCGGTCTGCACCGTGGTGCCCGGCGGGATCTGGTCCGGGGAGCCCATGCAGCACACGTGCCCGGCGCCGGCGACACCCTGCCAGCTCACGCTCCAGCCGCCGAGCTGGTTGGTCATCGAGTCGGCGCTGGGACCGGTGACCACCACGCGGGCGCCGGCGGCCAGCGGCAGCACGCTGTTCTGGTCGCGCAGCAGCGTGATCGACTCCTGCGTGGCCTTCAGCGTCTGGTCGCGCCCGGAGGTCACCACGGCGTCGGCGGCCCCGGCGTTCAAGCACGGCTTGCCCGGATCGGCCACGCAGGGCTGGTCGAACAGGCCGAGCTGGAACTTCATGGTGAGGATGCGGCGCACCGCGTCGTTGATCGTCGACATCCTGATCTTGCCGTCGCCGACGTCCTGGATGATCGCGCTCTGCCACTGGTCCGGGCCGTTGACCTCCATGCTGATGTCCAGGCCCGCGTTCACGGCCTCGGCCACCGCGTCGGGCAGGCTCGCCGCGATGTGGTACGAGGTCTGCAGGGCCTGCACGTCCTGGTAGTCGCTGATGATGACGCCCTTGAAGCCCATCTGGCCGCGCAGGATGTCGGTGAGCAGGTAGTGCGAGGAGGTGGCCGGGACTCCGTTGATGGAACCGGAGTCGACCATCACCGCGTCGGCGCCGGCGTTGATCGCCCCGGCGTAGGACGGCAGGATCGTGCTCTGCAGGTAGTTCAGCGGCAGCAGGGCCTCATTGCGGTCGTGGCCGTTGACCGACTCCGAATACCCCGCGAAGTGCTTGACGGTCGCGCTGACGTTCAGGCCGCCGGCCGGGGCCGGGGTCTGCAGGCCGGTAACGTTTGCGGCCCCCATCGCGGAGGACAGCGCCGGCTCCTCGGCCCACGTCTCGTAGGTACGGCCCCAGCGGTTGTCCCGCGCCAGGTCCTGCACCGGGGCGAAGGCCCAGGTCCAGCCGGTCGAGCGCAGGGCCGCGGCGGTCATCGCACCGCCGGCCTGGGCCGCGGCGGGATCCCAGGTCGCGCCCATGCCGATGGACTGCGGGAACAGCGGCGCCTGCCAGGGGTGGCCGAAGCCGTGGACGGCGTCGACGCCGAAGCTGAGCGGGATGTGCAGCCGCGAGTGGGCGATCGCGTACTGCTGGATCGTGTTGTAGTCGGCGGCCCAGTCCTGACCGGTGTTGCCGCTGGTCCCGCTCCCCGTGGTGTCCGCGGGGTTGTCGGTCCCGCCGGCCAGCACCGACCCGACGTTCTGGTCGATGATCGCCGACTGCATGCACGCCGCGGTCGGCAGCGCGAAGCCGGCCGACCCGCAGGTCCCGCCGGAGGACGCGGTCGCGTTGTCGACCAGTTGCTGGTCCATCTGCCCGGCCTTCTCCGGCAGGGTCATGCGGCCGAGCAGATCGTTGACCCGCGCGGCGATCGGCGCGGTCCTGTCGAGGTACTTCGGCTGTGCGGCGTTGGCCGCGGCGCCGGTGGCGGCGACGGCGTCGATGGTGGCCAAAGTGAGCGCGGCGGCGACGGTCACGTGCACCAGGCGCCGCGTCGAGCGCGCCTGTGTACGGCTCCTGAGCGGCCGTGACCAGGGTGTTCGAGCACGCATCAAGGACACTCCCAGCTGTTTCTAGCTTCGATGAGTGAGGTTTGGTGCGGCCGCAAACAATCTTGCTGATGAGCAGTCAGTCAACTGCGGGAAACCTGGGGCGTCAAGGTTCTGCCGGGACCCGGAGACAAGCCGGCCGCCGCGGCCGCTCCCGGAGAGGGGTGGGAGCGGCCACGGCGGCCGGCGGGGCTGCCGAGCTATGACCCGGCAGCGGGGGACGCGGTGCGAATCAGTGCCTGCTTCGCACCATGCCCATCGTCATTGCCTGCATAGCCAGACCCAACAGCACGGCCACGGCCCCGATCACCACGTTGTTCCAGATGACGGGCTTGGTCGCGGTGTGGCCCGCGGTCACCACCCAGGGCGAGATGATCATCCACACGCCGATCGGCACGGCGATCCAGCCCAGCCGGTACAGCCGCTCGGGCTGCAGGGCCAGAGCGAAGCCGAACGCGGCCAGGGACAGGCCGATCACCAGGTTGTTCACCCGCAGGTCCGACGAGATGGAGTGCACCACCCACGGCGACACGGCCATGTACAGCCCCAGCAGGACGACCATGCCGTCCAGGGCCGACGCGCGCGGTCCCTGCACGACCTTGGCGAAACGCTCCCGCATTTCGCTCGCGTCCGGATGCGTGGTGATGTCCGACGCATGCCGTGGTGCGGTCTCGGACATGACTCTCACTTCCCTTCCCGATCTTCTCAGGTAGAGCCTTTCGTCCCAAGTATCCGCTTTTGTTCACCGGGAAGCCACATTCCGCTTGCCGGCGGCCGGATTCCCCGGATCGACGCCGAAGCTGATGATCCGCCGCGGATGCAGCCGGATGATGGCGCCGCCCGTGTTGGCCCGGGAGTCCGCCGGGTCCTCGACGACCTCGGCGTGGCCCCGGATCTCCAGACAGCGCACGGTCCACGGCTGCGTGCTCACGATGTCGTCGACGACGAACGCCGCCGCGCCATTGGCGGCCACGTTGCGGTACTTGCGGCTGGCGGCCATGTCCCGGCCGCCGATGTCGATCGTGCCCAGCTCGGTGTTGACGCCGAACCCGACCGGGCTGACCTGGAGCGTTCCGTCGGGATGCCGGGTGGCCAGGCGGCCCAGGCGCTGCCCGCGCAGATAGTCCAACTCGGCTTCAGTGAAGATCATCGCGACTCCCGGAGGCTGTGGAGAGAGGAGAGAGATTGTCATTCATTCAATTGAATAATGTAGCCTGGGGTCATGTCCACCGCACCGGAACCGTCGCCCGAGCTGCCGCCCGGACCGCCGCCACCCTCCCCCTCGCCGCGCCGTGCCGCGCCCCCGCGGTCCGCACGTGGCACCTCGGCGCGATCGCGCGAGAAGATCCTCGAAGCCGCGGTCGCCGAGTTCGGCGCGAAGGGCTTCGCCGGCGCGCGCACCGCCGAGATCGCCGCCCGAGCCGGGGTGAACCAGCAGCTCATCGCGTACCACTTCGGCGGGAAGCAGGGCCTGCTCGACGAACTGCGCGCACGATGGACCGCCGCGAGCACCGAGCACACCGCACAGCCCGCCGCGACGCTGGCCGAATCCGTGCGCTCCTACCTCGACCTGACCCTCGATCAGCCCGACTGGTCGCGGCTGGTGGTCTGGCGCGCCCTGGGCGACGCCTCCGACACCCCGCCCGAGGAGCAGTCCGGGCGCCTGCGGGCGGCCGTGGACGGCATCCGGCGGCGCCAGGCCGACGGCGAGATCGCCGAGGACCTCGACCCCGCGTTCGCCCTGCTGTTGTGCTACGCGCTCACCTTCGCGCCGATCGCGCTGCCGCACTTCGTCCGCGACATCACCGGCCTGGATCCGCTCTCGCCGGAGTACCGCGATCGGTGCGCCGCCGAGATCGTCAAACTGCTGGCTCCGCGCGACTCGAACCCCGACGAAAGGCCTTCGGTGTGAGTACGGCGATCGTGTTCACCGAATACGGCGGCCCCGAGGTATTGCGCCTGGTCCAGGCCGCACCGCCGACACCGGGCGAGGGCCAGATCCGGGTGCGGGTCCGGGCCGCCGGACTCCAGCCCGCCGACACGCTGCTGCGCAGCGGCCGCTTCCGCGCCTTCATGCCCGCCCGGTTCCCGCAACGGCTCGGCAACGAGCTGGCAGGCGTCGTCGACGCGGTGGGCCCCGGCGTGGAGCAGTTCCGGTTCGGCGAACAGGTGCTGGGTCCGGCCGCGGCACCCGGCGCGCACGCCGACCACGTCCTGGCCGACGCGGCCCAACTCGTGGCCAAGCCCGACGGGCTGGATTGGAGCCAGGCCGGCGCGCTGTCCGCGTCCGGGCAGACCGCCGCGACCTGCCTGTCCGACCTCGGCGTCGGACCGGGCGACACGGTGCTGATCCACGGCGCCGCCGGGGGCGTCGGGAGCATGGCGGTGCAGATCGCCGTGGCGCGCGGCGCCCGGGTCGTCGGGACCGCCTCGGAGCGCAATCACGGGTTCCTGCGCGAGCTCGGCGCCGTCCCGGTCGAGTACGGACCCGGACTCGCCGAGCGTGTCCGCTCGGTCACCGACGCCCCGCCCGACGCCGCCTTCGACACCGCCGGGACCGCCGACGCGCTGGAGGCCTCGACGGAGCTGGTCGCCGACCGCTCGCGGATCGGCACGGTCGCCGCCGCGGCCGATGTCGAACGGTACGGGATCCGCCGGATGAGCACGCGGCGGTCGGCCGAGCAGTTGCGGGAGCTCGTGGAACTGACGCGGGCCGGCCGGCTGACGGTCTTCGTCCAGCGGACGTTCGGCCTGGACCAGGCATACGACGCATATAAAGAGCTTGACAGTGGACACGTGCGTGGCAAGCTGGTGTTCCTCATGCCCTGAGCACACTGAGGACTCCGGCCGGGAGCGCTACAGTGAGGGCTGCACATACACGGGTATGCGGCTGCTATGTCCTCCGTCCGGTTAACGACAGTCACTGGTTTGCACAAGACATCCATAGCGTGGCGCCGATGGGCGATCCGGGCTGCGATCCCGGTGGGAGCGGTGTTCCTGCTCCTGGCATCGTTGTGGATGGCCGTGCGCATCACGCCGTTGCAGTCGGTGACGGCGGCCGGACAGACGGTGGACGTCGGGGCGGCCGCGCCGGGTCTGGGGTTCTCCGGCCCCGGCGAGATGGACCTGTTCGGCCAGACGATCGCCACCCAGCCACGGTTCCCGGGACCGGTCCGCCCGCGGCTGCGGCTCACGCACATCACCGCCAACGCCGAACTGGAGCAGCTGCTCGGTTCCAGCGACAAGAACAGCGCCGGCGTCCTGGGCCGCCAGCTGTCCGCCGGGTGGCTGCGGTACGGGCTGTGGGAGAGCGCGGTGTCGGCGGGCATCGTCGTGGTGGTGCTCTCGGCCGTGACCGGCCTGCGGCGCTACCCGCTGCGCCGGACCGTGGCCGTCCTGGCCTCCGGGGTGGTGGCGATGACCGCCGTCAACGCCGCGGGATTCGTCCTGCTGGCCTCCGGTACGCCGTCGGCCCTGCGGCACGTGCACTCCCTGTCCGACCTTGTCGGCCGCAACGCCGGCTACCCCGTGGCCCCGGCCGACGGGCCCGCGCTGAGCGGGGTGCAGGCCGTGGTGATCGGCGACTCCACCGCGGCGGCGATCGGCAACCGGCCGGTGGCCCACCCCAGCGCCCTGGACCAGGCCTGCGGCCGCAGCGCCGACTCCTTCGCCGCGCAGCTGGCCGCGGTGAACGACTGGAACGTGCTGAACCTGGCCTGCTCGGGCGCGACCGTGCGCGCCGGCCTGCTCGGCCCGCAGCCGGCCGGCCCGCTCAGCGCGCCGCCGCAGATCGCCCAGCTCCAGCGCGCGCCGAAGGCCCGGGTGGTCATCGTCAGCGTCGGCGCCGACGACCTGCACTGGGCCGACCTGACCCGGTTCTGCGCGGCCAGCCCCGACTGCGACGACCGGGTCACCGACGCCTACTTCCAGCAGCAGACGGCCCAGTTCGTCATGGACTACCGCGACCTGCTCACCCAGCTCGCGGCGCTGCCGGGCCACCCGGCGGTGATCGTCAACCAGTACTACGACCCCTTCGGCCCGGACACCTCCTGCCTGGCCGCCGAGCACGTCGACGCGGCCAAGGCCAAGACCCTGCAGGGCCGCCTGGACCAGCTCAACAGCGCACTGCAACAGGGCGCCGAGGCGGCCGGGTTCATCTCGGTGCAGCCCTCGTTCGCCGGGCACGCGCTGTGCAGCGCCGAGCCGTTCGTACAGGGCCCGAAGGACAAGGCCCCGCTGCACCCGACCGCGGCCGGCGAGCTGGCCATAGCGCTGGCCGACCAGGGGGCGCTGTACGCCGCCGAGCAGTCGCCCTCGGGCGGGCAGACGTCGTCGGCCGGCGATTCCTCGACCGGGGACTCCTCGGGCGCCGGGCAGCCCTGAGTCCGACCGCCTGAGCCAGACAGCGCTGAGTTCGGCAGCCCCGGGTTCACACCTGTCCGATTGCGCCCGGACCAATCCGCCTATGTCTCCCTTCCAGTTCCTGCGCTGCCGCTTGGTGAACCGTCGCCCGCCTGTCGCCGGCGCACCGGCCGGTCCACTGTGGTCTCAAAGTGCTGACACCAAGCACCGGACACCTCATCCAGTGACCAGAAGGGAACCATTCGTGAGGTTCACCCCGAAGACCGCGGCGCTGGCCGCGGTCGGCGCCGTGGCCCTGGTGGCCGCCGCCCCGGTGGCCGCGAACGCCGCGAACGCGACGAGCGCCACGAGCACCACGGCGCACCAGGCGGTGGCCGCGGCCGCGGTCAAGCCCGCCTCCTCGATCAACGGCAGCATCTCGGCCTCGGAGATCCTCTCCCGGGCCGCGTCGTGGAACGGGACCCTGTACAGCACCACGACCTACAAGTACGGGCCCGGCAGCGACGTCGCCTACCGCACCGACTGCTCCGGCTACGTGTCGATGGCGTTCCACCTGTCCAGCAGCCTGACCACGGTGACGCTGCCCTCGGTGGTGCACTCGATCAGCAAGGCCGACCTGCAGCCCGGCGACATCCTCGGCGTGCTCGGCGCGGGCACCGGCGGCAACGCCGGGCACGTGCTGATCTTCGACGGCTGGGCCGACAGCGCCCACACCGAGTACAACGCCTGGGAGAACTCCGGCGACCAGGGCGTGCACCACGGCACGATCCCCTACCCGTACTGGCCGAACACCAGCGGCCCGGCAGCCTCGCTCTACCAGCCCTACCGGTACAACAACGAGAGCGGCTCGACCGGGGGCGGGATCCCGCCGTGGCCGAACCTCACGGTCAACAGCTCGGGCACCAACGTCGAGGCCGCCCAGTACCTGCTGGACGACCACGGGGCGTCCATCGCGACCGACGGTTCCTTCGGTGCGAACACCGAGGCCGCGACCAAGGCCTACCAGTCCTCGCACGGCCTGGGCGTGGACGGCCAGATCGGCCCGCAGACCTGGAGTTCGCTGATCGTCCAGATCCAGCTGAACTCCAGCGGCGACGCGGTCAAGGCCGCGCAGCTGGAGCTGAACAAGTACGGCTACGGCCTGGCGGTCGACGGCTCGTTCGGCTCCGGCACCGAGGCCGCGGCCAAGGCGTTCCAGTCGGCGCACGGCCTGCAGGTCGACGGGCAGATCGGCCCGCAGACGTGGGAGACGCTGGTCGGCGACTGACCGGCACCGGTCGGCGACTGACCCGCGGTGTTCGTCCCGGACCCCGGCTCGGCTTCCCGATCCGGGGTCCGGTGCCAACCAAGCCTGTCGCGCGCCGGTCAAATCAGATATGACACTCTCTGTGCGTATCGGAATACTGGCGGCCGTGGGCTGCTGTGCCGCGGTCCTGGCCTGCGTCGGCGCGTGCGGCTCACGCTCCTATGAGCCCTCGGCCCCGTCGGCGTCGTCATTGCGGGGAACGACGCAGACCGCTGTGTTGGTCGGATACGACGCCAAGGCGAGACTCCTCGCGTTCAGCCCGGCGGTGCTCTATGTCGGAAGCGACGGCACGGGGACCTACGAAGCAGTCGCCGGAGCATCGACGTACACGTTCCCGCTGTCCGGTGACCCCACGGTCCTGATCGGCACCGCCCCGTACTCCGTCGATCGACTCGCCGCCGCCCTGGCGGCGCGCCCCCGCAGCGCGGACCCGATCGCGGCGCGGGTCGCCATCGACCCGCAGGGCGAGATCACGAAGATCGCCGAAGTCGCGGCCCCCGGGAGCTGAGCCGTCAGGCCCGCACCAGCGGGGACCGGCTCAGGATCACGATCCCGGCGACCGCGAGCATCCCGGCCAGGACCTGGACGGCCAGCGCCCGCCCGGTGGCCAGCGGCTCGGAGAAGACGGCGGCGCCGATCAGCACCGAGCCGACCGGCTCCACGGTGTCGATGACCGGCAGGCTGATCGCCAGGGAGCCGGCGTTGTAAGCGCTCTGGACCAGGAGCAGCCCGGTGACGCCGACGGCGATCAGCGCGTAGGGCTCCCAGTGCCCCAAGGCCCCCAGACCGTCATCGCGGAACAGGCCGGCCGCGCTCTTGGCCAGCGCGTCGAGCAGCGCCAGCAGCATCCCGGCCGCGGCCGCGAACAAAGCGGTCCGGACCCGGCCGGACTTCCGGACCCCCACCGCGAGCAGCCCGGCCACCAGCCCCGCCACCACGGCCAGCAGCGGCACCCAGTCCGCCAGCGCGGGCAGGACGGTCCCCTCCGTGGAGGGCAGCACCACCAGGAACGCGGCCATGCCGCCGACCGTGCACGCCACACCGCCCACCTCGGCCCGGGTCAGCCGCCGGCCCTGGCGCCAGGCCAACAGCGGCAGCGCGAACACCAGGTCGGTGGCTGCCAGCGGCATCACCAGCACCAGCGGGCCGTACGCGAGCGCCACCCCCAGGATGATGAAGGAAGCGATGTCCAGCACCATGCCCGCGACCCAGACGGGCCGCCGCACCAGCGACACGACCAGGCTGGGGCGCAGCGACTGGTCTTCGGGCACCGAGGCGGCGGCGGCCTGCTGAAGCACGGCGGCGACCGCGAAGCACAGGGCGGCCAGGAGCGCCGCCGTCACCGCGACCGCAATGGACATGCCTCACAGCATGTCGGTTGGCCGTTCTGGACCACCGCAGGACACGCCCTCCCCGGACGCTCGGGCCCGGCCCGCGCACGACAGCCCGCGCACGACGGCCCACGTTCGCGGCTGATACGTTTCACAAGCAAGGCCCGTACACCGGACACGCCGTCCGGCAGCGGGCGGAACCGCCTTCCGACCTGGGGTTGAGATGTCGAATCCGGCGAGCAGCGACGGCAGTCCGGTCAGCACTGACCTCGGTTCGCAAACGCACCAGATCGACACCCTCATGTCCGGCCACACCGGCATCACTGCCGGCTACGCGATCCTCGGCGACCACCCGGCGCTGATCGAGACCGGGACGGCGAAGTCCGCGCCGGTGGTGCGCGACGCGCTCGCCGCGCTCGGGGTCGGTCCGCAGGACCTGCGCACCATCGTGGTCACGCACATCCACCTGGACCACGCCGGCGGCGTCGGGGACCTGGCGGCGATGTTCCCGAACGCGGAGATCGTGGTCCACGCCTCCGGCGCGAAGCACCTCGTGGACCCGACCCGGCTGATGTCCAGCGCACGCCGGGTGTTCGGCTCGTTGATGGACGACGTGTTCGGGCCGCTGCTGCCGACGGAGGCACGCCGGGTGCGCGCGGTGGAGGACATCGGCTCGATCGACCTCGGCGGCGGCCGGCGCCTGGAGACCCACCACACCCCCGGCCACGCCCGCCACCACGTCGGCCTGATCGACAACGTCACCGGCGACCTGTACGTCGGCGACGCCGCCGGCCTCTACATCCCCTCCGACGACCCCGACCAGCCCGGCGACGTCCGCCCCGGCACTCCCCCGCCGGACTTCGACCTGCCGCTGGCCCTGAACTCCCTGGAGAAGTTCCGCACCCTGCGCCCCACCCGCCTGCTGTTCAGCCACTACGGCCCGGTCCGCGACGTCACCGACATCCTGGCCCGCGCCGAGGAGGAGGTGCGGCTGTGGGTGGAGCTGGTGCGCGACGCCCGCACCAGCCGCCTGGACCTGGACCACGCGATCGAGATGGTGCGGGAGAAGACCGCGGCGCGTTACCCGGTGGAGAACGCGAATCAGGAGACGCAGACGAAGTTCGAGGAGCTGTCCTCGTACGCGTCGAACATCGTGGGGATCAACAAGTACCTGGACAAGGCGGACGGGTGGGAGCATCCGATGGCCGACGCGGCGAGCGCGGGATGAGCGTGACTGTCGTCAGGTCCACCAATCGGTTTATCGACAAGTCAGCAAGAGCGGGAACGCCTCGACGACGTCTTTGACGACGGAGGTGGCTGCCGGAGCAGCGGATTCGCGGCCACGATCGACCCAGACCGTCCGCAGACCCACCGCCGCACCTCCGCCGATGTCAGCACCGGGATTGTCCCCGACCATCCACCCGCCGTCGGCCAGGGCACAGCCCGCACCCTCGGCGGCGATCCGGAAGATCTCCGTATCAGGCTTGCGCACCCCCAGCGCCCCGGACACCGCCACGGAATCCACCAGCCGGTCCAGCCCGGTGCGCTCGATCTTCCCGAGCTGATTGTCCGCCTCGCCGTTGCTCACGATCCCCAACCGCCATCCGGCACGCCGCAAATCCGCCAGCCCGTCGCGCACCTCGTCGCGCAACTCCACGAGCTCTGGCATACGCGTGCGGTAGAGCCGCCACAAAACCTCCACAGGCTCGGCGAGCCCATAGCGCTCCCGCACCCTGGCGAAGAACTCATCGCGTCTCTGATACGGATCCCAGGCCTGGACCAGCCATTCCTCGGCTTCCGGCGGTAACGCATAGCCACGCACGAAGTCTTGCGCGAAGCGCCGGAAGGCCGGAGCCAGGGCGATGAGGGTGTCGTCCAAGTCGAACAGCGCCAGCGGGGCCATGGCGATGATCGTACCGACCGCTACATTGGTAGGAGCCCTCCGAGTCGGCGGGCCATTACCACTCCGGGAGGGACGCCGCAGTGACCGAAGCCGTCGTCGAGACCACCGAACCCGTCATCGCCCCCGCCCCGGCCGAAGCCGCCATCACCACCGAGGCCGAACTGCGCGCGCTGCTCGGCGAGCCGATGGAGCGCGCGATCACCAAGGAGCGCGTCCGGCTCAAGCCGATCGACCGGCAGTGGCTGGCCGCCTCGCCGCTGTGCTTCCTGTCCACCAGCGACGAGCTGGGCAACTGCGACGTCTCCCCCAAGGGCGACCCAGCCGGTTTCGTGAAGGTCCTGGACGACACCCGGCTGGCCATCCCGGAGCGGCCCGGCAACCGGCGTGCCGACGGGTATCACAACATCCTGCGCAACCCGCACGTCGGCCTGATCTTCGTGGTGCCGGGGCGCAACGAGACGCTGCGTATCAACGGCCGGGCGCGGCTGGTGCGCGACGCGGCGTACTTCGACGACATGGTCGTCAAGGGGCACCGGCCGATCATGGCGCTGGAGGTGGAGATCGAGCAGATCTTCTTCCACTGCCCGAAGGCCTTCCTGCGCTCGGCGCTGTGGAAGCCGCCGACGTGGGACCCGGACCAGCTGCCGCCGCACGCCGCCATCGTGAAGTCGGTGCAGTGGACCCGCGAATCGCTGGAGGAGCTGACCGAGTACTACGGCGCGAGCTACGAGAAGAGCATCTACGTCACCAAGAAGTAGCAGCTCAGCGGCGTCGCCGAGGAGCACTTGTCGGCGGCGGCCGGTAGCGTCGGACCATGGCGTTCACCTATCAAGTCGTCGTCGACTCCGCCGACCCGCACACCCTGGCCGACTGGTGGGCCGAAGCGATCGGCTGGGACCTGGAGCCGTCGAACGAGGAGTTCATCCGCGAGATGGTCGCCGAGGGGCACGCGAGCCAGGCCGACACCAAGACCCACAACGGCGTCCTGGTCTGGGCCCTCGGGCAGGCCATCGTGCACCCCGACGGCCGGGACGCCGGCCCAGGCTCGCGCATCCTGTTCCAGGCCGTGCCCGAGCCCAAGACCGGGAAGAACCGCCTGCACCTGGACGTCAAGGTCGGCGAGGGGAACCTGGAGCGGGTGCTGGAACGGCTGACCGCCCGCGGCGCCACCGAGCTGTACCGGGGCCGGCAGGGGCCCTCGAGCTGGATCACCATCGCCGATCCGGAGGGCAACGAATTGTGTCTGCACTCCTGAACGCCGCCTATTAAAGTCACATCCATGACGTCCGAAACCGCCGCCGTCCGCGTGGACAGCTGGATCTGGTCGGTGCGGCTGACCAAGTCCCGCTCCATGGCCGCCGATGCCTGCCGCGGCGGGCACGTGAAGGTCAACAACGAGAGCGTGAAGCCCTCGCACCTGCTGCGGGTCGGCGACGAGGTACGGGTGCGCCAGGACCAGCGCGAGCGGATCGTGGTGGTCAGCAAGCTGATCAGCAAGCGGGTCGGCCCCCCGGCCGCCGCCGAGTGCTACGTCGACAACAGCCCGCCGCCCCCGCCGCGCGAGCTGTTCGTGCAGGTCGCGATCCGCGACCGCGGGGCCGGACGGCCCACCAAGCGCGACCGGCGGGACATGGACCGGCTGCGCGGCCGGGACCTCTGAGTCCCGACTGAGTCCCGACAGGAGCCCCGACAGCCCGACAGGAGCCTCAGGGCAGCAGAACGCCGCGGAGCCGGACTCAGGGCATCCGGCACCACGGCGTCCTCCAGTCCTCCAGTCCTCCAGTCCTCCAGGGCGACGCCCCGCCTCCTTCTCGCCTATTGCCTACTTCTTGCGGCCGTAGCGCGTCTCGGCGTACTTCCGCATGATCGTGAGCGTCTTCGGGTTGCGGGCGAACGTCGTCGGCTCGAACGGGGTCGAGTACCGGCGCCGGGTGATCGCCTTCGGGCGGGCGAACTCGCGCAGCCCGTCGGCCCCGTGGATGCGGCCGAACCCGGACTCCCCGACGCCGCCGAAGGGCAGGCCCGGGATCCCGGCGAAGGCGATGACCGCGTTGACCGAGGTCATGCCGCTGCGCAGACGCCGGGCGATGGCCGCGCCGCCCCGGCGGGCGAAGACCGAGGCACCGAGGCCGTAGTCGGTGGCGTTGGCGAGCTGGATCGCCTCCTCGACGTCCCGCACGCCCTTGACCGTGATCGTCGGCCCGAACGTCTCCTCCCGCACCGCGCTGGAGTCCTCCGGCGCGTCCAGGAGTACCGTCGGCTCGACGTACGGCGCCTTCACCGCGCCGCTGCCGCCGACCAGCACCGTGGCGCCCTTGGCGATGGCGTCGTCGATGTGGCCGCGCACGACGTCGATCTGCGAGGGCATGGTCATCGGGCCGTAGGCGGCGTCCGGACCCTCGCCGGGGGCCAGCGCCAGCTTCTGGATCTGCGAGGCCAGCTCGGTGACGAACTTGTCCTTCACCGAGTCCACGACGTAGACCCGCTCGATGCCCACGCAGGTCTGCCCGGCGTTGGACATCGCGCCCCACAGCGCGGCGTCGGCCGCCTTGGCCAGGTCCGCGTCGCCGGCCACGATCATCGCGTCCTTGCCGCCGCACTCCATCAGCACCGGCGTCAACGACGGCGCGCACGCGGCCATCACCTTGCGGCCGGTCCGCGCGCTGCCGGTGAACGCGATCTTGTCCACGCCCGACTCGCACAGCGCGGCCCCGGTCGGTCCGGTCCCGGTGACCAGCCGCAGCACCTTGTGCGGCGCGTCCGGATTGGCCTGGTCGAACGCGTCGACGATCCACTTGCCGATCGCGGTGGTGTACTCCGAGGGCTTGAACACCACGGCGTTGCCGGCGGCCAGCGCATAGGCGATCGACCCCATCGGGGTGAACACGGGATAGTTCCACGGACCGATGACGCCGACCACCCCGAGCGGCTGGTACTCCAGCGTCGCGGCATGGTTGGACATCAGCAGCCCGGTGCTCACCCGGCGCGGGTGCAGCACCTTGCGCGCATGGCCGGCGGCCCAGCCGATGTGCTCGATCGCGAGGAACGCCTCCAGGAAGGCGTCCTGCCGCGGCTTGCCGTTCTCCCGGTGCATCAGCTCGCACAACTCGTCGAGCCCGCGGGTGATGAAGCCGGCCCACTTGCGCAGCCGCCGCTCGCGCTCGGCCCAGGTCAGCGAGGACCACCAGGCGAACGCCTGGCGCGCCTCGCCCACGACCGCGCGCACCTGCTCGGCGGTCATGGCGGGGAAGGTGGCGACCTCGCCGCCGTCGGCGGGGTCGTAGGAGACGAAACTGGGGGCGCCCGGTTCCAGGACGCCGACAGCCGCGCCGTTAGCTGAACCCTGATCGCTCATGGCTGACTGCCTCTTCCGTACGGAGGGAGGTGGATGGGGGTCGGGGACGGTGGTTCCGGAGGGTGTCCGGACGATCGCTACCAACGGGTAACGTCGATGGTTCCGATCCTTCACCTCGAAACGGCCCGGGGCAATAGGGAGTTGGGACGTGTGGTGGATCCGGGGTGACCCGCACGGGGCGGAAACGACCGACCGGCGGCCGCCCCGAGGGGCGGCCGCCGGTCGGCGGGTGCGGGTTCAGGCCGGTTCTCAGGCCTGGTCAGTCCTTGTCGGACCGGGTCAGCCGTCGTCGGCCAGGTCAGTCCTTGTCGGACCGAGGGTGGTCGGCGTCGTCGCGGACATCGAGGTCGTGGTCGTGGTCGGAGTGGTCGGCGTCGTGGTCCAGGCCGGCGTCGTCCTGGTCCTCGATGTCGTCCTCGTCCTCGTCGTCCTCGTCGTCGAACTCTTCCTCGTCTTCGTCCTCGAAGTCCTCGGCAGCGTCCTCGTGGTCGCCGGACACGTCGGTGTCGCCGCCGTCCTCGACGCCGCCACCCTCCTCGCCCTCGGCATCAGCGTCGAGTTCGTCCTCGAACTCGTCGAAGGCGATCCCGTCGAGCTCGTCGACCCGCTCGGCGGCATCGGTGAGCCCCTCGGCGTCGGCGTCGGCGGCGCGCATGAACCACTCGCGCGCGTCGTCCTCCCGCTCGGCGGCGAGCAGCGCCTCGGCGTAGGCGTAGCGCAGACGCGCGGTCCACGGCTGGATCTTCGCCGGCGTCAGATCAGCGCCCTGCAGCTGCACCACAGCCGCCTCCGGCTGCTCCATGTCCATCCGGGCCCCGGCCGCGACCATCCGCAGCTCGATCTGCGTCTCCTTGTCCAGGGTCTTGGCCTCCGGCGCGGCGGCCATCGCCAGGGCCCGCTCCGGACGCCCCAGACCCCGCTCACAGTCGGCCATGACAGCCCAGTGGTCGTTGGTCCCGGTGATCCGCCGCACGGTCCGCAGATCGGCCAGCGCCTCGGAGTACCGCCCGGTCAGGTACGCGGCCAGCCCGGCGGCCTCCCGCGTCGAGGCCAGACGCGGCGCGAGCTTCATCGCGGTCCGCGCGTGCCGGTAGGCCAGCTCCGGGTCCTCGTCCAGGTTCTGCCCGGCCATCACCAGATGCCCGGCCACCAGCGTGGCCTTGGACCTCAGCAGCTGGGCGAGCTCGTCCTGGATGTCCTTGTCGAGCTTGTCGATGGTGGCGTCCGGCGAGATCTCCAGCACGTCCTCGGCCTCACGGGCCTCACCGTTGACCCCCTCGAACCCGACACCGCCGCCCTCACGCTGGTCGAAGCCGCCCCGCGCACCCTCCTCGACGAAGCCACGGCGCGCACCCTCGTCACCGAACCCGCGAGGGGAACCGAACTCCCGCTCGGGCCGGTCGGACCGCTCGGGGCGCTCAGCGCGATCGCCGGCGAAGTTGTCACGACGGTCGCGATCCCGGCCGCCACCGGAGCGCTCACCGTAGCCTCCACGCTCGCGGTCGCCGAAGCCGCCGCGACCGCCACGGTCGCCACCACGGTCGCTGGAGAACCCGCCGCGGGAGTCACGGTCACCGGTACGGCCGCCGTAGCCGCCGCGCGAGTCACCACGGGAGTCACCACGACCGCCACGGTCGCCGGAGCGGTCGCCGGAGCGGTCGCCGGAGCCACCACGGGAGTCCCGGTCACCACCCCGCGAATCCCGGTCGCCACCGAAGCTACGGGGGCCGGAGCGGTCACTGTGGCCGCCCCGCGAGTCGCGGTCGCCACCGAAGCTGCGCGAACCAGACCGGTCGCCGTAGCCACCACGGGAGTCCCGATCGCCGCCCCGCGAATCCCGGTCGCCACCGAAGCCGCGCGAACCGGAACGGTCGCCATAGCCACCACGCCCCGAGTCGCGACCGTCCCGCGAACCGAAACCACCGCGCGAGTCACGCTCCCCGCCCCGCGAGTCACGCTCGCCATAGCCGCCATGCCCCGAGAAGCCACGCGAGTCGCGGCCATCGCGCGAACCGAAGCCACCACCGGAGCGCTGGTCGTCGCGGGAGCCGAAGCCACCGCGGCTGCCGCCTCCGCGAGAATCCCTGTCGCCATAACCGGAGCCACCGCGCGAGTCCGAACCGCGGCCATCCCGCGAGCCGTAGCCACCACGGGAGTCCGAGCCCCGGCTGTCCCGCGAGCCATAGCCGCCACCCCGCGAATCGCGGTCGCCGTACCCGGCACCGCCCCGCGAGTCACGGTCCCCGTAGCGAGAACCACCGCGCGAGTCGCGGTCGCCATAGCCACCACGGCCACGGTCGCCGCCGGCGTCACGCCCACCGCGCGAGTCGCGGTCGCCGTAGCCACCGCGCGAGTCGCGGTCGCCGTAGCCACCGCGCCCGCGATCGCCGCCGGCGTCGCGTCCACCGCGCGAGTCACGGTCGCCGTAGCCACCGCGCCCGCGGTCGCCACCGGCGTCACGCCCACCGCGCGAATCCCGGTCGCCGTACCCACCGCGCCCGCGATCGCCGCCGGCGTCACGCCCGCCCCGCGAGTCACGGTCGCCATAGCCGCCACGGCCACGCTCGCCACCGGAGTCACGGTCGCCGTAGCCGCGGCTGTCGCGGGAGGCAGGGCGATCCCCGTAGCCGCCACGGTCGCGGCTGCCGGAGCGGTCACCATAACCGGAGCCAGAGCCAGAGCCAGAGCCGGAGCTGGAGCGGTTGCCGCGGTCGCCGGCGCCGGTGCGGCCCGAGCGGTCGTCGGCAGGACGACGGTTGTCGCCGCCACGGGGGCCCTGGCCTCGGTCGCGGTCCCGGTCGGAGCGGCCCGGGCGACGGTCCGAAGATGGTGACATTGGATGCAGCTCCTGTTCCTGTTATGAGTCGGGGTCCATCCTCCCGCACCGCGGGAGAAAGGGCCAAACGCGACGAAGCCCCCTCCGGGATGACCCGGAGGGGGCTTCGTGAAATTTAGTCCGGCCGCGTCCTACTCTCCCACCAGGTCCCCCTGGCAGTACCATCGGCGCTGGCGGGCTTAGCTTCCGGGTTCGGAATGGGACCGGGCG